>DAOWLE010000028.1 GCA_030643545.1 bacterium
AGAAATCATCAGGCGGCGGACTATCATTCTCACAAATTTAAAAAAAGATTTAAAAAAAATTAAATCTTTGCACTTAACATGGGAGCGTGATCAAATTTAATTCAACAAGAATTAATTTGACCGCTCCTTTTTTCTTTCTGTCATTCCCGTGAAAACGGGAATCCACTGTTAAAACAAATTAGATTCCTGCCTCCACAGGAATGACAGACTTGATTATCCCCTGGAATATTTTTCTGTATTCCGGATTTGTTTCAATAACCGGTTTCATTTTTATTGTTGAAGCAACAAAATCTTTTCGGTAAGGAATTTTTCCGATGATTGGGATTTTATTATTTTTGGCAAATTTTTCTATTTTTGAACAAAAACTTTTTTCTAAATCAAATTTATTTATCACAATTCCGCGCTTGATCTTGAAATAATCCGCCAAATACAAAACTCTTTTTAAATCATGCAAAGCAGACGGAGTCGGTTCGGTAACCGCAGCAATATAATCAGCGCCGATTAAAGAAGCGATAACCGGACAGCCGATTCCGGCGGCGGAATCTATTAAGGTAATTTCATTTTTTAATTTTTTATTAATTTCTTCAGAATGTTTTCTGAGCTCGCTCACAATTTCGCCTGAAGCCAGCTCGCCTAATTTTAATTCTCCGGTGACCAAATTCACTCCGTAATTTTTTCCGATATAAATTGTTCCGATTTGTTTTTTTGTTTCGGAAATCGCCTTAGTCGGGCAAACGACAATACACGCCTTGCATCCGATGCAGATATCTTTCACAAAAGCGGGATATTTTTCTTTAACAAAAACTATTGCGTTTTGCTTGCAAACCTGAGCGCACTTGCCACATTTTGTGCATTTGCTAAAATCCCATTTTGGAATCGGCATATAAACATTACAATATTTTTTTCTTTTAACCGAAAGCAGCAGATGGTCATTTGGGCATTCCACATCCGCGTCAATCAACATTATTTTTTTATTTTTCGCCAGTTCCACGGCAAGGGAAACAGCTACGGTGGATTTGCCTGTTCCTCCTTTGCCGCCGGTAATTGCTATTGTCATAATTTGGTTTTTTAGTTTAAATTTCAATAACGCTTCCTGCTTTTATTTCTTTATAATTTACAAAATATTTTTCTTTTATTTCTTGTTTATATTGTGTGCAATGGCAAGGAGCGATTAATTGAATTCCTCGAAGCTTTTCTAATTTTGAAAATCCGTGAAAACCGCCCATAATGCCATAAATTTCCCCAAACTTTTTTGCTTTATCAATAATATTTTCCAAACCAGGATGAGCGCAGCCAGCTATAACAATATTTCCTTTTTTTGTATTTATAATTAAAGATTGTTCTTTTATAAGCGTCCCAAGAGCTCCCGTAGAGTATATTCCCTGAGAAATTTCTGTTATTTCTAAAAAATCTGTTGGCTGATATACTTTAGCCCTGTTTTCGTTTGCTTCTATAAATCCTGTTAGACCGCCTGTATGATCCCAATGGTTATGCGATAAAGCAACAATATTAATATCTTTCGGATCAATTTTAAGCTGCTTCATATTGTAAAGCAATATTTCAGAATCGGCTCCTGTGTCAAATAAAATTTTTTTAGCATTCTCTATTAAACAAGAAAATCCCCAATCTGATTTTAATCCAGGTTTTGATTCATTATCATATACAATTGTTAATTTCATTTATTTTTTTATTTATTATTTTTTTATAAATTTTTCCAACTATTATTTCATTGATTAAATTAAGAACAAAAAATTAAACTCCTCTTATTAACATATTATAGCAAATTAAAAGAAATAAATCAAAAATAGAAAAGAATATTTGCGTAATATTTTGGATTGTGCTATGATATTGATATATAAGTTAGCTGTGGATAACTTTTAAAGCTTAAATTATATTTATGAATATTTCAATTGAAGATTACTTAAGAACAATATATTCTCTTTACGAAAAATTAGAAAATAAAGCCAAGGGAGTTAAATCAGTGGATATTGCCAAAGAGTTAGAAATATCAAAACCAAGCGTTTCTAATATGGTAAAGAAGTTGATTGCCAAAAAATATTTAAAAGCAAAGCCGTATTCTGATATTTATTTTACAAAAAAAGGACTGAAAGAAGCAAAAAGGATTATGCATAATCATAGAGTTATTGAAGTTTTTCTTAGAAATATTTTAGGTTGTGATATCAAAAGAATTCACGAAGAAGCGCATAAATTAGAACATACTTTTTCCGAATATACAATCAGAAAATTAGACAAACTTTTAAATAATCCAAAAGTTTCGCCCGAAGGAAAGAAAATTCCGCATAATAAAATGAAAAGAGGTGATAAGAAATGAGCAAAAAACACTTTATAATTGAAATTCTGCCAAGAGTGTTATGGATAGTTATGGCTGTATGTTTATACTTGGGTCAGAAATTTACAAATGGCTGGTCAGTATTAACTGATAATTTATTTCTGATTTGTCTGGGAATTTGTTTGAGCATTGCTGGATTTTTGTTTTGGATGCGTGTTGGTTATTATATGAGGCGCGCTCTATTTGATAAAAGCTTAGTCACAACCGGGTCATTCAAATATATAAGGCATCCAATGTATGTTAGTATTTATATAATGCTTACTGGAATCGGAATTTTACTTTTTTCTAAAATATGGTTTGTGATTATGCTGATTTTTATTCCGATCTGGTATTTGAATTGTAAAATAGAAGAAAAACAAATGACTAAATTATACAAACAAGAATATCCAGAATACAAAAAAAGAACAGGAATGTTTTTGCCTAAATTATTATAAAAAGAAATTAATATGCTATCATCCACATACATTGCGGTAATGCTGTTGGCGTTCCTTTCAGGATTTACCACGTTGATAGGAGTCGCGCTTGCGGTTTATTTTAGAAAAAATAATAAAGGAATAGTTATTGGCATAGGATTTTCAGCCGGGATAATGCTGTTGATTTCTTTTTTTGAACTTATACCGGAGTCGCTTAGCGCAGTGGGAATTTCTAAAACTTTAATAGCGGTAATTTTAGGCGTTCTATTAATTGGAATTTTGAACTTTATAATTCCTCACACTCACTTAGTTAAAGAAAAAGGGCATATCCACGCGCACTTACTTAAAACAGCCTATTTAGTCGCTTTCGGGCTTATTCTGCATGATTTCCCCGAAGGTTTTGCCATGGCTAATTCTTATATTTATTCTCCATCTTTAGGATTATTAATCGCCTTGGCAATAGCAATTCACAATATTCCGGAAGAATTTGCAATGGCTGTTCCGCTTTTATTAATAAAAGATAAAAAATTTTTATTCAAAGCAGCTTTTGTTTCCGGATTAGCCGAGCCCGCCGGAGCGATTTTAGGATTGATTGCGGTAAGCTCTTTTCCAAGTTTAAATTCTTTTTTTATGGCGTTTGCCGCCGGAGCAATGATATTTGTTTCAATACATGAATTGCTGCCAATGGCTCACAGATATAAAAAAATATCACTGTTTATTTTGGGAATGGTTATAAGTGTTTTTGTTTATTTAGGATTGACAATATTAATTTAATAAAAAAAATAAAAACAGGCATATAATAGTATTATTCTAAAATATCCTCCTCTGTCATTCCCGTTCTTTCTTCTGTCATTCCCGCGTAGGCGGGAATCCAGAAAATAAATTTAATACATCTGGATTCCCGTTTTCACGGGAATGACAAATTATTTTTTTCCTATTTCTCGGAACCCATATGCATTGGTCCGGTTGAATCTGTTATTTCTGTTAATTCTCCTTCAATAAATTTCTGGATAGCATCTTTTATTATTCCCTGTCCCTGATAAGCTTTAATTCCAAATTGCCCAAAAACGGAAAGTGCTCTCGGGCCTAAATTCGCGGTAATAACCGCGTCCACTTTTTCATTGGCGACAATTTCAGCGGCGGTAATTCCGGCTCCGCCCATTTGTCCGGCAGCCGTGTTTTCAATTGCTTTTACATTTTTCACTTCTTTATCTTCAATTTCCGCAATCAAAAAATAAGGGCACCTGCCGAATTTTGTGTCAACCTCGCTTTCCAAATTTTCTCCCATAGAACTTATTGCTATTTTCATTTTATTCACCTCCTTTTTTTTATTCATTTTTCTTCATCTCTTTCGGAATAATATCCGAAAGTTTTATGGTGAACAATCCGACGACTCTGTCGCCTGCGCCGTAGCTGACAATAATCTCGTCATTTTTTTCCGCGATTTCATTTGAATTTTTTCCTTTGACAACAGCGCCGTAAGCAACCGTCACATTCGGCGCCCATCCGTATAATTCATAATCTTCTCTTGGAGCAAAAATCGGTTCGCCGCAGCGGTATAAAATTTTACAGGGATTTTCAGTATCCAACAGCGCGCAACCAATACTATAACATTTGCGGCCTTTGCACGTTCCCACGGCGTGATAAAACAAAAGCCATCCATAAACAGTTTTCAATAAAACGCACGGACCAACTCTGTCAGAATCCCAGAAATCTTTTCTTGGAATCAATAGCGGTTTTATTTCTTCAGGCCATTTTCCGTCCAAAGTTTTGGAAAAACTAATTCCAACAAAACGCTCCTGAATAACATATTCTTTTAAATTAGTGACATTGCCTTTCATCGGACGGCGAATCATAGCGTATTTACCATTAATTTTTTCTGGAAAAAGAATTGCGTTTCTTTCTTCAAGAGGGGATATAAGTCCGTGTTTTTTCCATTTTTGCTTAATTTTATTTTCCGGAATATTCGGCAGACAAATAAAATTTTCAATTGAAATAGAAACCATTGCCTGCTGGCATATTAATTGTTCGGTCGCGAAAGCAACTGTGTATAATAAATACAAACGGTTTTTATCTTCCATCAAAGTCAAGTGCGGATCTTCAAATCCGCCTTTTTCTCTCGGCCGCTTAATCGCCTCCGGATGAATTTCTTTGTCATTCGCCCACAAAATCGGATAAGGTAATCTTCCGTCAATCTGCGTTCCATTCTTGCTCCAGGCAAAACCGAATCTTGAAATGTTATCTTCACCCGAAGCGCGGTAGATAAAATAAGTTATTCCTTTTATTTTTATCATTGCGGCATTATAAACAAGTTTTTCCCAACGAATTCCTTTCCATATAATTTCTCTCGGAGAAAGGATCGGATTCTTGCCCATCCGTTTTGATATTTCAATTTTTTTAAACACAGTATCCATTGATTGGTTAAGCAGAACCTCTTTAAATTTTTTAGACGAACCGCCGAGATAAAAATAAAATCTGTTTTGCAGTCCGCCGGATAAGCTTTCCAAATTTGAAATCTTAAGATCGGAAATTCCAAACTCGGACAATTCAAACAGCTCCTTCATGGAATATTTAATAGAGCCGCCCGCTTCCGCAAAAAGCTTTCTTTCCCATATATTTTTTACTTTTTTAATATCCGAGCAAACCCGAATTTTTTTGATTATTCCTTGATTTTTTCCCTCGTCCAAAATTATTACATCACTGGCAATTTGCTTTCTTTTTATTTTTACTTTTTTATCATTCAGCTGTTCAATTAAAACTCCCAAGCTTTCCGGCTCGGCTTCAATATTTTCAACAACGCAGTCAACAAGCACGGCTCCTCTTCCTATTTTTCCTTCAAGTATTTTTGTCTTTCCAAGAATCACCGCTTTTGGCTTTACTTCAACTTGTTTTCCAAGTTCAACATCTTCTCCGATCAGCGCGTTATTTTTTATTTTTATTCCAAGTTCTTTACGAAGTTTTGCATCGCAGAACAATCCTTGCGCCGCTTGATGAAATTCTTTAGCTTTTCCGCTGAAAAGAATGCTCCTTGTATCCTTCAATCCCTGCTTTAATGTTTCCAATGAAAAAAGAATATGTTTTATTGAGCAATATTCCATCGCTTTTTCCAAACATTCTAAGCACTTTGACCCGTTTAATAATTTTGATATTTTATAATCCATTCCGAAATTATTTTTGTTTAATTTTACTTCCTTATTTTAATTTCATAGCTGATCTGCTCAATTTTCTTTAAGCTGTTTTTGGCTTGGTCATATTTAGTCCGCAGATAACCAGTCATATCAAATTTTACCAATTCCGCCATAATGTCGTTTATTTCAGCTTTAATTTTTTCAACTTCTTTTATTCTTCCTTCCGCAGCCATATTAACGGCGCGGCGCGCAAGTTCGCCGGTTAAGTCGCATATCCCGCCCAGATAACTTTCCAAATTTAATTTAATTCCTTTTACTTTACTGATTTTTTGCTTGGCAATTACTTTATAAAACATTTTTGCCTCAACATATTCTTCGGCTCCGGCTTTGTAAGATCCCTCTTGAATTAAACGATTATAGCCAAATTTCTTTTCCAATTTTAGCAGATTTTGTTCTATTTTGTCAAGCAGTATCTTGGATTTTTTGATATCGTTTCTGTGCAAGGCAAAAATAACCCGCTTAGAGCTGTGTAAAATTACTTGAGATAAACCGATAATTTGCCTGCGTTCCGAAATTTGTTTCTCGTAATCTTTTTTAAGATTTTGAAAGAATTTTTTATCAATCATAAAAATATAATTTTAAAAATAAAAACGATTTTAATATTATTTCAAGGCATTCTGCGCCGCGGTAATTAATGGATATATAGTCGGTGATGCTGTCAAAAGAGGATGGGTGGAAATTTGCAGAGTTTCAAAATCGTAAGCAGTCATTTTTCTTTGAATAGCCAAAGCGAGAATATTTATCATTTCGCTCGTGCTTTCCGGACCGATGATCTGTCCGCCAAGCAAAGTTTTGGAAGTTTTAGAAAAAATAAGTTTAACTTTAACGCTCTCTGTGTTTGGCAAAGCTTTTGGATGATGGCTGGGGCATTCACTTGCGCCGACAATTATATTAAATTTTTCCGTCTTTGCTTTGTTTTCTGTAAGTCCGGTTCCTCCCAGAACTAAACCGTTAACATAAGTGGAAAAAGCGGTAATCGTTCCTTTGTTTTTTCTTAAATTTTTCAATTGGTATAAATTAGCGCCGGCAATTCTCGCTTCGGTTGTCGCTGTAGAAGCCAGCATTATCGGAATATGCTTACCGGTAAAAAAATCTTTGGTCTCAGCGCAATCGCCGACCGCAAAAACATCTGGGATATTTGTCCTCATATATTTGTCTACCCAGATTCCATTGTAATTTCCTAATTTAATTTTTGTTTCTTTAACTAAAGCGGCATTAGGTTTTGCTCCGATAGATAAAATAACTAAATCCGCCGGAATGTTTTTTCCGTTATCTAATTTCACAAATTCCACTTTATTTTTTCCAGTAATTTCTTTGACTGCAGCTTTGGTAAAAATTTTAACTCTTTTTCGTTTTATTTTTTCTTCCGCGGCAGCGGCAAATTCTTCATCAAAAGTTGTTATTAAGCAATGATTTAATTTTTCAATAATGCTGATATTCAATTTTTTAATACTGCTTAATTCTTCCGCTATTTCAACGCCGATAAATCCGCCGCCGATAATCACAATATTTTTTGATTTCAATGCTGCTTGGCGCAGTTTTTTTAAATATTCAAAATCTTTTTTAATTTGCCAAACGCCTTTTTTGTCAATTCCTTTAATTGGAATTAAAATGGGTTTTGAACCAGTTGCCAAAATCAGCTTATCGTAATTTATTTTTCCCCCATCTTTAAGATTGACTATTTTTTTATTTGTATCAATCTTTACAGCTTTATCAATTAACAAATCAATTTTATTCGCTTTTAAAGATTTATCAGGCATTAAATTTTTTTCAACCGAATCCAAGCGATTAAAAATATAAGGAATACCGCAAGGAATAATTTCTTTTTTATTTTCTCTAATTAAAGTAATTTTTTTGTCCGCGTTGTTTTTTCTGGCAACAGCCGCAGAAACTATTCCCGCCGGACCGCCGCCAATAATTAAAATGTTTGTTTTTATCATAATGATTTTTTAAAAGTTAAAAATATTTTATTTAACGCAATCTAAACTTTAATTAAACACCGTAAAATTTTTGGAATTTTGGCTGTTTTATTAATTTGATAAAAATTTTGAACATCAAAGTTTGAACAAAAAGAACGGGAAATTTATCAAATATTTTTAAAATAAATTCCTGCCGTTTTTTATATTTTATAATTTCCTTAATTTTATCAAACTTATAAGATTTATCAAGAATATATTTGCCAATATCGTGTCCGCTGGCGATTGCGTAGGATATTCCTTCACCGGTATTTGCGGAAGCTAATCCAGCGGCGTCTCCAGCGAGAAAAATATTGCCGAATTTTAAACCTTTAAATAAAGTATTTACTAAAGCTCCTTCAAGTTTTGCGCTGGCAAAATCCAAACCATATACATTTAATAATTTATCTAAAGAGCTTTTGGCTTTTTTTGGAGAAATCAATTTTGGATTAAAATAAACTCCGGCAGAAGTAAATTTTTTATGCGGGAAAATCCATCCATAACCTGTTTTTAATAATTTCGGATTTAGAAAATAAACGAGCTCATAATGCGTTTTTGGAATAATGTATTGAATTCCAATATAAATTTTATTTTCTAATTTTAAAAAACTTCGCGTTATTGAACTTGAACCATCCGCTCCTACTAATTTTTTAAAATATATTTTCTCGCTTTTGTCCGTTAAAATAAATTCATTGTGTATTTTTTCAATTCTTACTCCTTTTTTAAAAATAATATTTGAAAATTTTTTAACTTCATCAAGCTGACTCTGTCCTAAATCAAACCTGCTGATTATTTTAACAGGATTAACCAAATTTATATCATATTTGCTGTTATTCAAAATTATTTTTTGCTTTTCAAAACTAAGGCATTCTGCTGGCAAATTCAATAAAGTGTTCAATGCTGATAATCCTCCGGCGCAGACCTTCGGCCCGATTATTTCATTTTTTTCAAGAAGCAGAACTTTTAATTCAGAGCCGCCCAATATTTCCGCGCATTTCAATCCGGCAGGCCCGGCTCCGATAATTATAACATCATATTGCTCCATATAATTTTTTGAAACGATTTTAATATTCTTCGCATTTGACTTCAAAATAATTTTTCGGGTGGTTGCAGGACGGGCATTTTTCCGGCGCTTCTTCCCCTTCGTGGACATAGCCGCATTTTCGGCAAACCCAATAAACTCCTTCTTCTTTTTTAAAAACTGTATTTTTCTCAACTTGCTCTAATAATTTTCTGAATCTTTCCTCGTGATGCTTTTCCGCGATGGCGATCGCTCTTAATCTCCCAACAATTTCAGAAAGCCCTTCCTCTTCGGCAGCATCGGCAAACTCCGGATACATTTGCGTTTGCTCAAAATTTTCGCCGGCAATTGCCGCTTTTAAATTTTCCACGGTGTTTTTTAAAATCGTCGGAGTGGCGGCTTCAACTTTTATTTCGTCAAAGTTTTCATCGCTTTTATTTTTCAGTTCGTTAATCATTCTAAACAGCCATTTTGCGTGCTCTCTTTCATTTTCCGCGGTAAGCGAAAATATCTCGGCAATCTGTTCAAACCCTTCTTTTTTGGCTATCTTCGCATAAAAACTATAGCGGTTTCTTGCCTGGCTTTCGCCAATAAACGCCTTTGTTAAATTTTCAATTGTTGTTTTCATAATTTTGATTTAGTTGATTGCTTTTTAAAATTTGGCTTAAATGAATTAATAATCTATAATAATTGTGTGATGGAATTTTAGCTTCTCTTTTATTATAATAGCAAATTTTCAGAATTTATCAAGGATTTTAAAATAAAAAAATGTCAAATATTAATAACAATAAACTAATTATAATTCTCGGACCAACGGCTTCTGGAAAAACAGAAATGGCTATTAAGTTGGCCAAGAAATTCAACGGAGAAATTGTTTCCGCTGATTCAAGGCAGATTTATAAAGGGATGGATATTGGCACGGCAAAACCGCGCCGAGTTGAAAGTCAAAAGTCAAAAGTCAAAAATTTTTATTCCCCTCTTGAGAGGGGTCAGGGGTGTGTTAAAAATCAGAAATTTATCGTAAAAAATATTCCTCACTATCTCATTGACATTATTAATCCCGACGAGGATTTTAGTTTGGCGGAATATAAAAAATTAGCGGTGGAAATTATCAAAGATATTCAAAAGCGAAAAAAAATTCCGTTTTTGGTCGGCGGAACCGGACTTTATATTTCTTCAATTGTTGACAATTTTGAAATTCCAAAAGTAAAGCCGAACAAATCAATCAGAAAAAAACTTGAAGCGAAAAGTGCTGAAGATTTATTTAAAAAATTAAAAAAACTTGATTCAAAAGCTGCGGAAAATATCGGCGCGAGCAATAAAAGAAAACTTATCAGAGCTTTGGAAGTTTGCCTGATAACCAAAAAAACATTTTCTTCCCAGCAGGGTAGGAGAGAGCCGCTGTTTGATTTTTTGCAAATTGGCGTTAAAATTCCGCGCGAAAAACTTTATAAAAAAATCAACCAAAGGGTTGATCAGATGATTGAAATGGGATTGGAAAAAGAAGTTAAAAATTTAATGGATAAAGGTTATGATTTGGATTTACCGTCAATGAGCGGCTTGGGATATAAGCAAATTGGAAAATATTTAAAAAATGAAATAAGTTTTCAGGAAGCTGTTGAATCTATAAAAGCTGAAACTCGCCATTACGCCAAACGACAAATGACTTGGTTTAGGCGGGATAAAAGAATTAAGTGGGTAGGGGATTATAATGAAGCAAAAAAACTCGTTGAAAAATTTTTAAACTAATTTTGTTATCAGTATGATATTATGTAATATCATACTATCTCAAAATTTAAACTGAAATTAAGTTGCAGGCTCTAATTTTTAAGATTTCGGTTTCATTGTGGGAAATAGAATTATTTCTCGCAGATGCGAAGTGTCGGTCAGCAAAGCGACCAAGCGGTCAATGCCGATTCCCCAGCCGGCGCACGGAGGCATTCCGTATTCCAACGCTTCAATAAAATCTTTGTCAATATTTTTCGGCGCTTCTTCGTCGCCCCTTTTTCCGATTTCAACCTGCTGTTCCAATCGCTTCAATTGTTCTTGCGGATCATTTAATTCCGAGTAAGCGTTGATTATTTCCATTCCAGCAACAATCAATTGAAATCTTTGCGAAATATTTTTTTCAGAATTCATTTTAACCAAAGGGCATAATTCTATCGGATGTTCAGTAAGAAAAACCGGCTGAATCATTTTTTTTCTAACCTTTTCTTTAAAAAGCAAATCGCATAATTTTCCATAGCCGATCTCTCCTTTTGTTTTAATTCCCAATTTTTCCATTTCTTTTCTCAATTTTTTTTCATCTTTTATTTTTGAAATATCAATTCCGCTTTCTTTTAAAACACAGTCCCTGAATTTTATTCTCGGCCAAGGCGGAGTAAAATCCAGCTGTTTTTCCTGATATTCAAATTTAAGCGAGCCCTTTGTTTTTTCAATTAAATAACAAATCAATTTCTCGCTGAATTCCATTAATCCCTGCCAATTTTGGTAAGCCCAATAAAATTCGCAGGAAGTATATTCCGGATTATGCTCTCGGTCTATTCCTTCATTGCGGAAAAGTTTTCCTATTTCAAAAACTTTTTCAAATCCGCCGACAATCAATTGCTTTAAATATAATTCCGGAGCAATCCTTAGATAAAGTTCAAGATTTAACGCTTTCAAATTCGTTTTAAACGGCTTTGCCGCTGCTCCTCCGGGAAGGGACTGAAAAATTGGCGTTTCCGCTTCAATAAATCCATTGTCTTCCAAAAAATTTCTCATTTCTTTAATAATCTGCGAGCGAACCTCAAATCTTTTTTTGATTTCTTTATTCATTATCAGGTCCAAATATCTTTTACGAAACCTTATTTCTTTATCCTGAAGCCCATGCCATTTTTCCGGAAGCGGCAAAAGCGATTTTGATAAAATTTTAAAATCAGCAGCTTCCAATGTTTCCTGTTCCTTTTTTGTCTTAAAAAGCGTTCCTTTGATTTCAATAAAATCGCCGATATCAAAATTTTCAAAAAACTTGTATTTTTCTTTTCCTAAAGCGTCCTGCTTGAAGTAAACCTGAATTTTTCCGGAGGCGTCTTCAATGTCAACAAAAGTTGATCCGCCATGCCCTCTGATTGAACGGATTCTGCCGGCAAGAATTATTTCTTTCTTGCTTTTTGAAAACTTTTCAAAACTTTTCAAAACTTCCTCAATAAGATGAGTCCGTTCGCTCACCGCCGGATAAGGATCAATCCCGGCTTTTTTAATTTCCTCTAATTTTTCCAAACGAATTTTTTTTAGTTTGTTAATTGTTGACATAGATTTTTTTATTAAAGTTATCCACTTTTTATTTATTTGACAATTATTTCTAAAATTGGTAAAATTTAAATACGAGACAAATAAGATGTCTTTGAAAAACAAATGTCCGTAGTGGAAGACGAAGAAAGTGAGGGATTATGTGTTGTTTGTTAGCGGACGACAAAATAACAATACAGAAAAGCGAACACCCTTCGTCGATGAGTGAAAAGATAGTACAGCGTACGGGATGAGAGATCAGAGATTAGAAATAATTTCTGATAAAAATAGGAGGAAAGGTGATATGATAAAGAAGGGCTTGACATTTGGATTGGCATCTGCAGTATTTGCGGGATTGCTCTTTGCTCCTTAAGAACGAACCCGTAAACCGACAAAGTCGGAAACCAAATTGGGTAAACATTTTGGTTTACCCGCACATTTTTAAAGATCATTGATCATTAAGATCAAAAGTATTAAAGCAGCAACAACGTTTGTCTGCTTCTTTTTTTTGGAAAAATTTCAATCAGTTTCCTAATTTCTATTATTCAACCCAGAAATCCCCCTAACCCCCTTTAAAAAGGGGGATTAATTTCTATTAATTTCCATTAGTTTCAAGTAATTTCCATTAATTTCTAATTTTTTATTTCAATTCTAACATTTTTTTTCAATCCCGGAATATTTTTGACCCAAGACGGCCAAAAGTTCACTTCAACTTTTTCAACGGTTTCAAAATCTTTAAAATATTTTTTAACTTTTTCTCCAGACATTCCGATGATTTTTTCTTTGTCAAAAATTTTTGCGCTGAATTTTGGAGTAAATGTTCCGTCAAGATGCGCTTCAAGGCGCGCCCAGCCCTCTTCAATATTAATTTCCATTAATTTATAATTAAATGTTTCTTCCTGGCAATTTTTAAATTCTTCGTCAGCCGCTCCTTCTTTTTTCAGCCGCATTTTTGCCAAAGATAAAAGTATTTTTTTTGAAACGCCAACGCCTTGAGTTTTTGTTTCAGCTTTCACTGAAAAATTTTCTTTAATCGTATCTGGCTTTGTATCGCATTTAGTTTTTATAATTTCATTTTTAACTAATTGAGGAGTAATAATTCGTTCCCCCTTTTTAAAGGGGGTTAGGGGGATTTCTATTTTTTTCTCAATTTCTTCAAAAGATTTCTGCCAAAGCTCTTCCGCTAATTTTTTTTCCGCGTCTTTAATGTCTTTTTCCGCAACAATTCCAACATCTTTTGTCCCGCCTTTTGTAGAAATAAATGACTCCGCCCAAATTCTCTCGCGCATCCAGCTTGATAATTTCAAAAAATTAAATTTTGCCGGTTCAATATTTCCGCTAGCGCCTTTTTTCTGGGCGGTAATTCCTACTTTGATTTCGCCTTGAGCCGGAATAAGAACTCTCTTGTCAATTAAAAATACCGGAAATTTTTTTCCAAAAGGAGCAATTTGGCTTTTTTGATAAAGCGGCTGATCTTTTTCTCTTTTATTATAAATAGTTATTTCGCCTTTTGCAAAATCGTCAACCTGAGTTATGCTTTCTGTTTTAAAAGTTTTGCTTCCGGTTTTAGCGATTTCAAGAATCGTTCCCGGAAGAATATTTCTCGCCGCGTTCGGCGTTTTTATATTTTTGTCAATTTTAACTTTGAAAGAAACTGTTTTTTTTATTTCTTTCGGATAAATAGTAATTTCCGCTTGGGAAAAAGTAAAATGGAAAATCAAACCGATAAACGCCAAAGAAAAAAACAAAAATCCCAGAATGATTTTTTTATAAGAAATCCCGTTTTGTATTTCTCCAAGTTCCATAATTTTTTTTATTCCATTTTAATCCTATCTTTTCCTACTAATCCTTCCAAAACATCAACTAAACTTTGCGAGTATTTTATTTGAAAAGGAGTTTCTATCCTTTGCGGATTTTCTTCAGAATTTTCTGAATCAATAGTAATAAAAACCCGGCAATTTCCTTTTTCTGAAACGCTGAGCATTTCTTTCAGTTTTTTTAATATTTTTGAATCGGCGTTTGAAGATAATTTAATATAAAGATTATCGTCATTTGAATTTTCAGAAAAATTTTCAGAATTTTGCTGCGGCTGATTTGCATCGCCAGAAAAGCTTGCGGAATAATTTTGATTCGGCACTTCCGTTAAATTTTCTTCCGGCGCGTCTGAAAAAGCATTAGATTTGTCTAAATGAACTTCTTTTGCCTGCCGGCATAAAAGTTTTGGTGTTCCGTCGCGGTCGTTTAATTTTCCGCTGACTAAAAGAATTTTTTCTTCCATCCAGATATTTGGATTTTCTTCTAAATATTTCGGAAAAACAAGCACTTCAATTCTTCCGGTTAAATCCTCAAGCTGGACAAAAAGCATCGGTTTTTTGCTTTTGGTAATAATTCTTTGAATCTTGCTGACAATTCCGCCAATGCGGACATTTTTGCCGCTTTTTTCCGCGCTAAGCGAAGCGCAAGGACTGGCGTATTTTTCAAAAATTTTCTGGTATTCTTTAAGCGGATGGTCAGAAATATAAAGTCCCAGAAGCTCTTTTTCCCAGGATAATTTTTCTTTTTTTTCCGCCGGCAAAGAATCTTTTAATTTAATTCCCGGCAAAACTTGCTTGCCATTTCCAAATAAGCTTGTCTGTCCGTTAGTTTTTTCTTTTTTCATCTCGCGGCTATACATAAGAATCTGGTCTGAATTTTCCAGCATTCTTTTTCTTTCGGCAAATTCATCCAATGCTCCGCACTTGATTAAACTTTCCAATGATTTTTTATTTAAATCCTTTGACTCAACTCTTTCAATAAAATCATCCAAATTTTTATATTTTCCGTTTGCTTCTCTTTCTTCAATCATTTCACGAATTACATTATGCCCGACATTTTTAATCGCTGAAAGTCCGAATCGGATTTTTTCTTTTCCCTGATCATTTACCACGGTAAAGTTGTCAAAACTTTCGTTAATATTCGGCGGCAGAACTTCAATTTTCATTTCCTGGCATTCATTAATTTCAATGGCAATCCTGTCCATATCGCCCTGGTCAGAAGTTAAAAGAGCCGCCATAAATTCCGCTGGATAATAAGTTTTTAAATAAGCGGTTTGATAGCCGATCAGCGCGTAGCAAGCGGCATGGGCGCGGTTAAATCCATAGCCGGCAAACGGTTCAATAAAAGAA
>DAOWLE010000023.1 GCA_030643545.1 bacterium
CCATCTAAAAAATCCGGAACAAATTTAAAATCAATATGATTTTCTTCGGCAAATTCAATTATCTCTAAAGTTTTTTCCCGCGATAAATTATGGTCACATTGAAGAATTTCATCAATTTTCTGTTCATTTCTGATTTTTTTAATTTCATTTATAGAATAATCTTTGACTTCTTTAATAATCCGATAGCCCAAAGACGGATTTTGATTAATTTGCTCGCGGATAATTTTGCTTAAACCATTCCCGCCTATAATAACAATTCTATGAACTCCATAATTATATTTTCCGACCATCCACTTTTTTAAAAATCTTAAAATTGTCCGCCCAGAAAAAACCAAAATAATTGAAAATACCCAAATTGCTAAAATAATGAAACGTGACGAAAAAACTTCTCTCTGTAAAAAGTCAAAAAAAGTGATGATTAAAATTCCTGCGGAAATTCCAATGACGATTTGGAAAAATTCCGCTGATATTTTTTGGCGGAAGCGAAAATTATAAAGATTGATTAGAGCAAAAATCATCATAAAAAAAAGAGCAATCAAAAAAATTTGCCCCAAGTATTCAAAAAACGGCAGATCAAAAATAATCGGCCTATATTCAGAAATCCGCTGGCTGAATCTCAAAGAATAAGCAAGAACGCCAGCAAGAACAATCATCAAAAAATCGGACGGCGCCAAAAGCGCCGTAAAAACTAACTCTGACTTTTTCATTTTTTTAAATTTTAGCCCAAGCAAGCTATAAGCCGAATTCTGTCCCCAGCCCTTGCACGCAAAGGCTGGATAGCAATCATTTATCTGGGCCCGTCATTGCTGGCGGGCTCAAGCGAGCTACCAAATTTGCTCTTGCGCCCAATAAGGATTTAGCCGTTTCACCTGCCTCTTCGGCAGGTCGCCGACGAGGCGACCCCCTTATAAAGCAATTCATCCAGAAATCTGGATGCCTCAACCCTTTCGAGTTTCGGCGTCTCTGTTCGCACCTCTCCCCGCTCTTTTAGTTTGACCCAAAAGGGCGGGGTGACGGCTGTTAGCCGCTATCTTCTGCTAGGCGTTCGGACTTTCCTCCCTACATAAAATTATACATAGAGCGATTGCCTACTCGCCTGGACTATCTTTATTTTAAGCGAAATTAAAGGAAAAGTCAACTCCGCCCTAATTCTAAAGCACAACCTTCATTTAAAAATAACTAAAAGGCAAAGCCGCTTTGCAGCTTTGTCATTCTATTGCAGTAAATCTTGCGAAAAAAATAGGGCGGGGTTATTTCGCTTTCCCTATTTCTATCTGCTCGGGATTTTTTAAAATAATTTGCGGCTTGCCTTTATATTCTGAAATTTTTCCTTTTATTCGAACTGTTTTATCAGCATAATATTTTTCCGGATCTTTTACAAATTTATCGTGATAAGAATTAAAAATCACCGCGACAAAACACTGTTTTGGATAAACACTTCCAAAATTCAAAAAAACCGTGTTGGTTTTTGAGCAATAAGCGGAGGCGATTTTACCTTGAATAATTATTTCTTCGTATAAATAATTATCTGCTTCACAAGCGCCAACAATTTCCATTCCAATTAATTCAGAAGTTAATTTTTCCCATTGAAAATTTTTATCCTCTGTAGCATTAGAGTAGGCGGACTCGTCATCCGAAGTTTTAACATAGGATGACCATTTGCATCCGATTTTATTTTCTCTCGCGTTTTTTTCCGCTTCGGAAATCTCTTCCTGATATTTTGTTTCAGAATAAAAACGCGCCACAGCCAAACCTTCTTCAACTAATTTTAAACTGATATTTTCGCTGTTCAAAAAAATATGCCGTAAATAACGGCAGTATTGGTCAACATCTTCCTCTTCCTCTTTTTCTAATTTTACTTTTTTGTTTAAAATTAATTCTTCTAATTTATCTTTTGCTTCCTGATAACAGGGATAGCCCCGCTCATCCGTATCAATGCTTAAAATTCTGACTGAATACCCGCCTTCAATCACAAAAGTGTCGCCGTCAATAACTTTAGTCACTAATTTTTCCGCTCCATCCGGTAAATTTGGAATTTCAGCGCATTCTCCTCCTCTGTTTTCTAAAAAATTATTTGCTTTCTCGCCATTATAATTTACCTGCCCTGAAGAAAAATAAATCGCCGCGCCGATTATCAATGCTCCGATAATAATGGCAAAAAATGTTTTATTCTGCCTTAAAAATTTTTTCATTTTATTAAATTAAATTAAAAAATTCCGGACAAATTTTCTTTTTAATTATCGGCATAAAAATATTAAATCAAAAACTAAAGCGAGGAAATGTAATTTTTAAGAGAATCTTGAGGCAAAATTGCTTGGCCTTCCCCTCCTGATTTAGGAGGGGAAGAATTTTGCCGAAAGTTTAGCAAGTTTGCCCGCAGGAGGCAAACTTGCGTCTCTTAAAAATTACTTTCCGAGCAATTTTAAAAAATTCCCGAGTCGTATTCACGACGAGCGACTTTACAATCCCAACCCGCCCATTTGTGACATTTTTTGCGCCGCCGCCATTTGAACTTTTCTCATCGCTTCATTAATTAATTCCATAAGAATTCTTTCCATTTCTTCCTGGTTCAACTCCAGATTAGTTTTAATTTCTTCAATTTCAAATTTTCCGTTGGCAATAACTCTCATTCCATTTCTTTCAGCAACCGCTTTTTCATCTTTAAGAGAATCCTGCAATTCCTTTATTTTTTTTAATTGTTTTATTTTATCAAACATAGTTTTAATAATTTTTAATTTCTAATTTTTAATTTTTATTAAATTTTTAATGACTTAATTTTTAATTTATTTTACTAATATTTTTTACAAAGAGCCAAAAAGTATAGACATTTTTTTGCGAAGATTTAAGCCCAGCACATAATTTTTCTTTTAATATTCTTAAACAGATAAATCTAACTAATAAGAATAATTTTATTAATAACAGAGCTGAAGCGAGCAACTGAGCGAAAAAATGGCTATGTTTTTGGCGATTTTAAAAAGTTAAAGTTTAATTAAGTATTTCAAAAATCTTGTTTCTGTCTTTAGAACCTTTAATCAATCTTACTTTTTCTTTTGGAAGATTATAATAATCCGCCAAAATTTCTTTAACTTTTTTAGTCGCTATTCCTTTTTCCGGCTTTTCCCTAATTTTAATCAAAAAAGAATCTTTCGACCTTTTAATAATTTCCTCTTTTTTTGATTTTGGAAAAACCTTGGCTCTTATTAACATTATTTCAAAACTTTATATATTTTTCCCATCTTTCGTAAAGATCTTTAGTTGCTTTTAAATCGCCAACATTATATTTAGCGATTTCAAGAAATTTTTTCTCTTTGAAAAGTTTTCCCACATCATCGCCGGTAACTCCGTCCGCTTTCGGGCTTCTAATTCCAAAAACTCTGCTCCACAAATGTAAACCTCCTTTTTTGCGAACCGCGCCGTAAAAAGTCAGCTGGTCCAATAAATCAATATGCTTGGCGTTAAATTTTTGGCTTGACAGATAACGGTTGGACATTAAATCTTTTGCCGGACGGATTTTATGGACCGCTGACCGAACCATTAAAAAAGGCGCGTCAAAACCGCGTCCATTAAAACTGACAAACTCATCATAATATTCAGATCCCTGCCAAAAATTTTCCAGCATTTCTTTTTCGGTCATCTGTTTGAATTTTATTCCGTTTTCTTCAAAATCCTCTATTTTTTCTCCGGGCGCCTGATAACAAACCACTCCCTGATCTTTTTCGTAATCCAAAACACCGATCGCGACAATCTCTCCGGTAAGGGGTGAAAATCCAAGCCCGTTTTTCAAATCCTCAAACGCCGCTTGATATTCTTTGTCATTTGAAGATTCTTTTTTAATCCAGCGCGTCAAAACTTCTTGAGTTGTTTCATCAAGCGAATCAAAATCTTCTCCGATTGTCTCAATGTCAAAAATTAATTTAGCCATAAAGATCCTTTTTATTATTCCCACGGAAAGCGGGAATTTAATATTAAAATTCCTCCTATTTTTATTCTACCAAAATCCCCATTATAAATCAAGCAAAAAAAATAAGGAAAAAATAAATTTAATTTTTTCCTTAACTCTTGTTATTTTTATTCCCTCCGTTTTCACTATATACGGTCGACGATTTTAACGCCAACCGTTTTCATTATTTCTATTGCCATTTCGTTAAACTTCTCTGCCGGATGGTTTGGCGCGTCGTATGTTTCAATATAATATCTTGGAACAATCACTTTGTAGCTTTTTTTCGCCATTAAGTTCATCGCCACATTAAGCACACAAATATCCGCGCAAACTCCGACAACAATAATTTGCTCTGGGTTCCATTTTAACAGAATTTCTTCAAGATTAGTTCCATCAAAACTGTTGATTGTTTTCTTTGGAATATATGTTCCTCTTGCTTTTATAAATGGAACAGATAATTCATCTATGATTTTCGTTTCTTCTGTTCCTTTTATACAGTGTGGTGGAAATATCTGAAATTCCCTATCGTCTGTATCGTGGCAATCGCCCAAAAGTATAACTTCGTCCTCTGTCTCCATGTTTTCTAAAAGTTTTACAATATTCGGAATAATATTAGCCATTCTCTTATTGACTAAATTTCCAATATCGTAAAACCCTCTTATCATATCTATCAGCAATATCAAAGTTCTTATATCTCTCATTTTTTCTCTTTCACCTCCTAAAGTTTTTTATTCTGGCCATTCTGTCACTCTAATATTTGTTGTTGGTTCTTTAAGATATCTCGTTTTAAGTATTTCTGCTAACTCGTTTAAAGCCAAAGTGTAATAAATTCTTTTTTCCCCGTATTCCTCAAGCAGCACGATAAATCTTTTCTTTTGCTCTTTAACGAACGCTTTTAGCTCGTGAACAGTTTTCAGTTCTGGCGACATTCCTTGCTGCCAAAATGATTGTATTAAAGGCGTAGATTTAACGCATTTTATTACTCCTGTAATTTCCGGCGGCTGTTCTCTTGATAAACCAATAACATCTCCGATATATTTTCTGTTTTCATTTTCGCATCTCCAAACCTGCAATGACGGATCGCCCGGTATTGTTTCCTTGCCTGGAGTATCAGAACATTTCAAGCTTGGCTCAGTCCAAAAGTTTATCAGTTTAAAGATAAATCCAGCGTCTTTTGGCATATAGATGAATTTAGTTCCTCCGGCAACTCCTGTAACGCCCATTTCTTCCAAAGGATTAAAGTTCTCTTTATCTTTTATCACCCTATTTTTTAGACAATAATCTCTTAATCCCTTTTTAATTTCCGCTATTTTTTCGTCGTCTAAGTCACCGCTTAGCAAGATTTTTACTTTATGAAGTCCGTTAACATCAAGTATTTCTCTCGCGAAAATAACTCCTTTCACTAAATTTCCAGAATCAATTCTAACCACTTTTCCCGCTTTTTTTCTTTTTGACGAACTCAATACCGACTCAACAAAATGAATCATTCCTAACTTGACAGAATAAGTGTCCACTGTAACCGTTGTCCCTTTAGGGTGAAAATCCAGCCAGGAATCAATAAATATTCTTTGTGGATGCTTCATCCTTCCGTTTTCATACCAAGATTGAGGAATATTGCGCAAACCTTGATTAGCTTCCTTAACATTATGCTCAACATAAGCTACAAACGCTTGCGTAAGATAGTGCGCCATTGTCCCCACCGAAACGATTCCGTCCAAAAATGCCGCTTCCATATTACTGGTATCGGCAAAGCCGCCGACAAAAAGAGCTTCAGCAGCATCCAGCGCATGTTCGCCGGCAGTTCTTAGAGTAAAATCCGAGATAAAAATATTATCGCCGACTGCTTCTCGCATTTTCATTGCTTTGTACGCTATAGTTGTTCGGAAATTAAAGCTGCGTTTGAAAACATTTTCAAAAACTTGCGTCATTGAAAACGGTCCTGTGATTATTCCAACTGGCTCTCTGGCAAAAAATATTGTTCCTTCTGGCATAAGTTCAACTGTCCCTGGAAATCGAGAACGCCTAAGGCGCTCCGCGACTGTTCTTAATCCTGAACCCGCTCTGTCTTCTTCTAAGAATCTTGCTCTTGATTCGTCGGCTCTTGATCGATTCAATAAGTCAATTACTTCACTGTGCCCCAATAAAGGCGCGTAAGGAATTCCTCTTTGGGTTAAATACCATGTCCCTTCTATATTTCCGAAAGCTATGTTTATTTCTGCGGGGTCAATATTCAAACCGTATTCAGCCATTACATCATGGTATCGGTCAGTTTCAAGAGCTGTGCTATTTCCTTTTCTCATTTTTTCTTTTCCTCCTGTTTTGGTTCGGCTACACTTTTTACCAATCACTGACAATCGCTAAATCGCATTTCTCCAGACAGCCGAAAATTGTTTATCAAGAAATTTAATAAACAATTTTCAGCCATCTGAAACATTTCATCTTTTTTAATTTTTAAAGAACAAATTCACCCGCTTAAATTTTATTTTGTAAATTTTGCGCGGGTCCTCCTTTTTTAAATTGACAAAATTTCTTGCCCCATTAGAAACGAAGTTTTCTAATGGGGTTATCAATTTAAAAAAAGAGAGGAAGCCGAAAAAAGTAAAACATCCGCCTATAATGCTTTGCATAATAACACGGACAGGCTTCCTATATTTTTTTATTTTTTTGGAACATCGCCGATCTCTACAAAAAGAGTGCTTTCTGAAGATTTCTTGATTACGACTAAATGATTTTCTAACAATTCCCCAAAGAATTCATCGCCGTCTGCCACTAATCGTATCTCCCCTCTGCTTTTGGTAATTTTGAAAACTGAAGTTGTCGGCATTACTAAGGAAAATTTTCCTTCCTGTTGCGTCGGAGAAACTGCGGTGAATACGAATCCGTTTTTGGTTAAAACTTGTCCGCCAGCCCCGTGTGTATAAGCGGTAGAACCCGTACGCGTAGCAATTATAAATCCATCGGCTCTCTTTTTTCTTTTTTTTGAATTATCAATAGACAGAAAAATTGAAACAGCTCTGGTATCTTTTCTTTCTATCACTATATCGTTCAAAGCGTCTGCTTCAGCAATGATTTCTCCGGAAGGTTCTAATCGCACCTCTGCTTTTAATCTAGTTCGCTTGATAATTATATAATTGCCTTTTAAAAATTGTTCCAACCTTTCAAACGCTTCTTTTGGTTCAATATTAGTCAAAGCGCCCAATTCTCCGAAATTCACTCTTAGAATTGCTATGTCCAACTTTTTATTTTTAATCATATTTGCCGTACCAAGCACAAACCCGTCTCCGCCAAAAGTAATAATGAAATCTAATGTTTCCAAAACTTCATCATTTGGCTGGATAAATACTTGACACTTTTTTTCCTCAAGCCATTCTTTTGTCTTCTCTGCCAAGAATTTTGCTTCATTTTTTTTGCTGTCATATACTATCCCGATTTTTATTTTTTCCATTTTATTCCTCCTTTTTTATTTCCTTTATTTTTAAGTTCGGATTTTAAGTGATTTTAAACGACCTAAAATCTAAACTTAAAAGTTATTTTATCATAACAAATATGCTTTAATCTGTCAATGTTTTGATTAAAAAAAAATTTCGCTTTGCGAAAATTTGTGGATGATGCTGGATTTGAACCAGCGGCTTCGTCGATGTGAACGACGCGCTCTGCCCCTGAGCTAATCATCCATAGTTTATTTTTTTCTTTTTAATTTATCTATCAAAATTTTATGCGGTTTTTCAAAAAAATCAATTAAAAATTTATCGCACATATCCTGGCGGTAAAAAAATTCCTGAACATTCATTAAAGTATAATTAATTTCCTGTCCGAGTTCAGCTTCTAAATTATTAAAAAAAGTTTTTAATTTTCTTAAATTCATTTTTTCCCCGACAACCATAATATCGGCTTGATTTTTTTTATTGCCGACAAAAATCCCTCCAAGCGCGGCTAATTTTACGCCGCCAATTCTTTTTATTTGTTTTAGAAGCTGGCTGTTTTCCGGCGGTTCAACTTTTAAAAACATTCTTTTAATTTCGGAATAAAGAACGAAATTTTGATTTAAAAAATAGCGCTTTTTTCTTTTTTTTAAAATTGATGAAACAAATTTAATTTTTTGAAGCTTATTTAATTCCTTTTGGATTATTGGACGGTTTGCTTTAATTTTTTTTGCCAATTCAGAAACTTGAAACTTTTCTTCAGAATTATTAATCAAAAATTTCATCACTTTTACCTGATTTTTTGAATTAAATAATTTTTCTAAAATTTGAGAATTCATATTATTAAGAACAATGTATAAATTATAAGTCAATTCCTATTTTTATTATAACAAATATTGAATGTATATTCAAGAGGTAAAATCTTATTTTATCATCTTCAAAAATTCGCCTTCATTTAAAATTTTTATTCCTAACTTTTTTGCTTTTTCAAATTTTGATCCAGGATTTTTGCCACAAACAAGATAATCCATATTTTTGCTGACTGAACTAGAAATATTGCCGCCTAAATTCCTTATTTTTTCTTTTGCCTGCTCGCGGCTTAAAGTTTCCATACTTCCAGTCAAAACAAATGTTTTTCCAGATATACGGAAGCTAACCTTCTGTAAATTCTGTGGAAGGTTAACTTCTACACCAGCTTTGCTTAAATCTTTTAAAAGTTTTAAACTTTTTTCACTGTGAAAAAAACTATAAATGCTTTTTCCGACTATTGGTCCGATATCTTGAATATTTTCCAATTCTTCAAGAGATATTTTTTGAAAAAAATCAATTAAATCTTCAATATTTGTTGTTTGCTGTTTGCTGTTTGCTGTTTGCTGCGCCAGCAAGCGTGCTGTTTCTTCACCAACATGGCGAATTCCTAAAGCGTAAATAAAACGGGCTAAAGAAATTTTTTTTGCTTTTTCAATTGATTGGATTAAATTTTCCGCTGATTTTTCGGCAAACCGCTCTAATGGCTCTAAATCACCTTTTTTAAAATAAAAAATGTCAGCCGCCGAAAAAATTAATCCTTCATTCATTAAATGCTCTATAATTTTTTTGCCGAGTCCCTCAATATTAAACGCTTTTCGGCTTACAAAATGAATCAATTCTTCTTTTTCTTTGGCAAAACAATTTTCGTTTGAACAATAAACAGCCACTTCCCCGGAAATTCTTTTTGTTTTCGCGCCACAGATAGGGCAATTTTTCGGCATCTGAAATTTTTTCTCCTTGCCAGTTCTCAACCCGGGAAGAACTTTAACAATATCAGGAATAACATCGCCGGCCCGCTGGACAATTACTGTGTCGCCGATGCGAACATCCAATTTTTTAATTTCATCCTCATTGTGAAGAGTCGCCCGAGTAATTGTTATTCCTTCTATGTTAACTGGTTTCAAATAAGCGACCGGAGTTAAAGCGCCGGTCCGTCCAACTTGAACGCAGATATTTTCCACTTGAGTAGTCGCCTCTTCAGCTGGAAATTTTAACGCTATTGAGCCGCGCGGCGCCTTTCCAACCACGCCCAATTTTTTATAAAGCAAATTATTATTCACGCTAATAACAATTCCGTCAATTTGATAAGGCAGTTTTTTTCTTTTTTTTTGGATAGATTTAAAAAAGTCAATTATCTTTTTAACACTTCCGCAAATTTTGCCCTGATCGGTTTTAAATCCTAAAGCCGGCAAAATTTTATGCTCTTCGCTGTGACTTTTTTGTCCAATATCGGTAATTAAATCATAAGCCAAAAATTCCAAATCCCTGGAATCAGTTATTTTTGAATCAAGCTGCCTAATACTGCCAGCCGCTATATTGCGCGGATTAGCGTAAACTGGTTCGCTTTTTTCTAACCGTTTCTGATTTATTTTTTCAAAAACTTTTTTAGCCATATAGACCTCACCTCTGATTTCCAAAGTTCCTTTTTTGATAATTTTTTCTAAATTTTTGCGGATTTTTTTATCCAGTGCTTTTAGATTTGAAACTTTATCTTTTTTACCTTTCCGTAGCGTTTCAAAAGGCATTGAATGAATAGAAAGTTTTAGAGGAATTGATTCAATTGTTTTCAAATTCTGGGTAACATCTTCGCCAATCCGACCGTCTCCGCGAGTTGAACCACAAAAAAAAATACCGTCCTTATAAATTAAAGAAACGGCAAATCCATCTATTTTTAACTCGGCAAAATATTTCAATTTTTGACCGGGAGCTAATTTTTGAATCCGTTCTTCCCAATTTTTTAATTCCTCTTGGTTAAAAACATCGCCCAAAGAAAGCATCGGAAATCTATGGCAGACTTTTTTGAATTTTTCCAACGGCTTTCCGCCGACTCTCTGACTCGGAGAATCAAAAGTAAGAAATTCCGGATATTTTTGTTCAAGAAGAAAAAGTTCATGCTTTAAAGAATCTAATGCCGCATCGGAAATTTCCTGCTTGTCAAGAACATGATACAAATAACGGTGATAATTAATTTCTTTCTTTAACCTCTTAATTCGCTGTTCAATTTTAAATTTATTCATAAATCGTAAATCTTAAATCTTAAATCATTCATCAATAGCTTACTTCCACTCCGCGTTTTACTCCGTTATAAGTTCCCACTGATTTAATGATAATTTCAGGATTTACCTGTATAACTTCAGCTTCAAATTTCGAACCAGTAGAAAGATCTTCATTTTTGTTATCTCCTATTGAAATTCCGCCGTCAACTTTACGGTCAATATAAAGAATTTTTTCAATTCCTGCTTCAGCCGCGTAAAAAGCCGGAACCGAATAGCCGATATTACTAGAAATTTTTATTTCCTTCAGCATTAAATTAGCAATTCCCAATCCTGTTGATAAAACCATTGCCAAAAATAAAACAGTGAAAATTAATGAAACACCGGATTCATTTTCTGCGAAAAAAACGAATGTTTTTTTATTTTGTTTTTTGTTTTTAAACATAATAAATTAAACTTAAAGTTTAAAAATTAAAAATTATTACTCCAATTCTCTAATCTTCGCTTTCACATCTTCATTTCCCGGATTTAATTGAAGGACTCGTTCAAACATTTTTAAGGCCTGATTATCCCAGCCCTGTTTTTGATAAACCACCCCCAAAGAATAAAGAGAATTTGAATGGTTAGGAAAAACATCAAGAACTTTTTTAAAATATCTGATTGCTTCATCTATATTATCTTGATTATAATTAAGCCGGCCTAATTGATAAAGAATTTCTAAATTAGCTAAACTTTCCGGCTGAGCGACTTTTTCTAATTCTTCAATTGCTAAATTATTTTTTTCTTGTTTTTCATAGATTAAAGCTAAATGAAGATAAGCGTCCAAATAATCTTCTTTGAAAAAAATCGCTTTTTGGAAATATTGAATCGCTTTTTCATTATCTTCTAAAGCGGCGCAGGCCTTTCCAGTTTCAGTTGCCAAAACCGGATTAAGCGGTTCTAAAGCTAGCGCCTCTTCAAAACTTCTTAAAGCCCATTCGTCTGCTCCCTGGGCAATGCCGACAATATCCCGATAAATCATCGCTAATGTTTCTTTAGCAACCACGCTCTTTGGAGAAAGTTCAACTGCTTTTTTCGCTTGGTCAATCGCTTGAGCAACTTCATGTTTGATTATTTCATTATCCTGTTCAGAACGATCTTTTTTTGCTTCGGAAGTCGCTCTTTGCAAATGAGCTTTAGCCAGAACAACTCTATAAGTAAATCTATACGGATTAAGATCAGCCGCTTTTTGATAATTTTCAACCGCTTTTTCAAAATCTTGCTGGATAATTCCTTTTTTATAAAAAGCATCCGCATAATAAAATTTTCCCATTACGAAAAATGAAACAAGAAGAACAAGAATCGCAGCCAAAGACATTCCTTTGAAAACATTCGCCCTTTCTGAATTTTCTTCCAAAGAAAAACTTGTTATCTTCAATTTTCTTGAGTTAATAAAAAGAAGCATTCCCAAAGCGATAAAAAGCCAAAGCGAAAACCATAAAATTGCGTTTTGATGATAAAAAATTGTTCCGATAAAAATAGTGAAAGCCGAAGCGACAAGAGCAATTGAAATATCGTTTTGATTTACCTCTCTTGTCATTCCTGCGCCCGTCTGCAACGCTGTAGCATCTGCGGGTAGAGAAGCGGGAATATCTTCCTCTTTAGTAAATTCCTGTCTTCGCAGAAATGACTTTGTTAATAAGCCAAAAAATACCCAAAGCAAAATTAACCAGGTAAGAACCCCCACTAAGCCAGTTGTGGCTAACTGTTCGGAAATTTCTGAATGTGCTTTATCAAATCTTAAAGCCCAAAATCTATTTTGGTTAAATTCCGCTGGCCGAAACAAAGAAAAATCCTGTGAAAAAGTTCCTAATCCGGAACCAAAAACCGAATGCGCGAAAAAAGTATTTTTAACAACTTTATTAGAAATTTCTTTGTTCAAAATTACTTCTTGAGGAACTATTTTTTTGTTAACTAAATAATCGCTTAATTTAACGCTTTGTTTCGGTATAAAAATAAACGATGCGGAAAAAATAATTAAGATTAAAAGAATTGCAACACTTCTCCCTTTTGCCGAAGAAGAATTAGATGGAGCAGCTCTAAAAACTTTCAGAAAAAATAAAAATGCGGAACCAGCCAGCAAGGCAATCCAAGCTGGGATAAAATTAATAATTATTAAAAACAATAAAGACATGCCTAATAAAAAAATTGTTAGAAAACGAAGTAGCGCGCTTTTCTTTTTTTGCAAGAATAATCCGGCGGATAAAATAATTATCATTGCCGCAAACATTGCCAATCCCTGTAAAGATCCAGCCGCTGGATTAAAAGTTGTTGCTTTCGCTATATCTAAAGGAATAATAAATCTTCCATAAACAGAGCAAATTCCAATAACAATAGCGATAAAAGAAGAAAAAAGAAAAAGATTTAATAATTTTGAAATTTGAGATTTAACAAGATTGTTCACAATTACAAAATACATCATTCCCAACGATAAAAACAAAATTAAACTGTCGGAAAATCTTCCGTAAAATCCTAAAAGCGAAGAAATTTTATCAGCGCTGAAAAGAGTTGACAAAGCTATTGCCGCAAGAAAAACTATAATTAATAAATCAAGCGAAGTGCGGATGATTTTTGCTTCTTTTCGCAAAATCATTTTTAAAAGCCAGAAAATAAAAGCGATTCCAGAAAGATAAAAAATCAAATAAACTTTATTAAATTCATACGCTTCGTTAGTAAAAGATAAAAAGAAAATAGGCGCCAAAAAAACAAGCAATCCAATAACCAAGGAAATTATTTTATCGCAAAATAAACCGCCTTGTTTTTGTTTTTTAACAAAAGATTTTTTTGAAAAAATCGGCTGTCTTTTTCTGATTAATTCCGGATCTTCCTGAATTTTTTTAATTCTAATTGTGTCAATTTGCTGATCCATATTTTTATTTCCTTTCTTTTATATTATTCTTTATATTTTTATTCTATTTTATTTATTTGTCTTTGTCAAATAAGATTATCCACAAATAATTTCTATAAATTTCAACTAATTTCCCCAGTTTCTATTTACCCTGTTAAATAATTTTTGTAAAGCAAAAATTGCTTCGCATTTAACAGGGTGAATTTCTTTTTATACTCCTCCCATTATTGAATACATCGGCTGGATTATTGAAACAGCGAAAAAACCGACTGCTCCGCCAATAACTAACATTAAAGCCGGCTCAATAATCGCTGAGAGATTATTTAAAGTCGCGTCAACTTCTGATTCATAAAATTCAGCCAATTGAATTAAAATGTCGCTCAAAGTTCCGGTTTCTTCGCCGACAGCAATCATCTGGGAAACAAGCACCGGATAAAGTTTTTCATATTCGCCAAGCGCTTTGTTTAATTCTACTCCTTTGCTAATTTGCTTGGATGCGTTTTTTAATGACTGGGTATAATGGACATTAGTCAATGTTTCTGAAATAATATCCAACGATTGGACAATTGTCACGCCGCTAGCGAGAAGCGAGCCCAAAGTTCGGGCAAAACGGGCAATATTAATTTTCATCACTAATGCGCCGACTGCCGGCAGGCGAAGGACTAAAAAATGGAAAAACTTATTTCCAGAGCTTCGCGTGGAAATTATTTTAAAAACTATTGTTAAAGCCGCGATTAAACCGATAACTACAAAAATGTTTTCGGAAAAAAAAGAACTGACCCAAATCAACATTTTAGTGGTAAAAGGAAGTTCAGTTTCAAAAGCGTCAAAAACGGAAACTAATTTTGGAATGACAAAAACCATCATCATCATTCCGATTCCAACCATCGCGCAAATAATAACTGAAGGATAAATCATTGCTCCCTTGACTTTTGAAATAAGTTCGTGATCTTTTTTTAACTGGCCAGCCAAAAGAAAAAGAACCTCTTCTAAATTACCACTTGTTTCCCCGACCTTAATCATATTAACGAAAAGCTTGCTAAAAACTTTCGGATGTTTTGATAAGGACTCAGACAAAGACAGCCCTTGATTAACATTTTTGCCGACTTCAGAAATAATTTTAGAAAATTTTTCGTTTTTTATCTGCAGAACCAAAATATCCAAGGCCTTTGGCAAAGAAACTCCCGCCTTAACCATAACTCCTAAATGCCGGACAAAAAGAACTTTCTCTATTAAAGAAACTTTTGCAAACGGATTAAGCCGCCCCAAAGAAATATCGCCGATTTTCTTTTTTTGCTCTTTTTTTATTGAAGTCAAAATATAGCCCTCCTCGCGAAGAACTTTCGCTAAGCTATGTTCGTCTTTTGCTTCAATTTCTCCTTCTTTTTTTTCGCCTTTAATATTTTTGGCGGTGTAATTGTAAGTAGGCATCTTAAAAATTTAAAATTTAAAAATCAAAATGGAAAATAACAATGAAAAATTTAGAATGAACTAAATTCAAAAACTAAAATTTTATTAAAAATTTTCAGAGAAAATTTTTAATACCTTAATTTTGATATTTGATTTTTGATATTTGATTTTTTTTACTCTCTCGTCACTCTCAGCACTTCTTCTATCGTCGTAATTCCTTTTACCGCTTTGATAAAACCGTCTTGTAAAATACTAACCATTCCTTCTTTGGCCGCTTCTTGATTAATTATATCAGAATCTGACTCTTTGTTAATCAGTGAAGCAATGTTGTCTGTTATTTCCAGAACCTCAAAAATTCCGATTCTTCCTTTATACCCTTTCTGGCGGCAGTGTTCGCATCCTTTGCCTTTGAAAAAATCTAACTCGCTCCAATTTTTTATTTTCGGATCAATAACTTTTTGCGATTTAAAAGCATCTAATATTTTTTCTAAATTAAATGTTTTAGACAAGTCCTTAATTTCCTCCTGAGACAATTTATATTTTTCCCGGCAGTCCGGACAAATTTGCCTGACTAACCGCTGAGCAATAAGAACTTTTACCGTTGAAGCGACTAAATATGATTCAACCCCCATGTCAAGAAGCCGCGGCAAAGTTCCAGCAGCACTGTTAGTATGCAGAGTAGATAAAACCAAATGCCCGGTGAGCGCGGCGTGAATCGCTAGGGTAGCGGTTTCTTCATCGCGAATTTCTCCAACCATAATAACATCCGGATCCTGGCGAAGAAGAGTCCGCAGCCCCGAAGCAAAAGTAAGTCCGATTTTCGGCTTTACTTGCGTTTGATTAATGCGTGGCATTCGGTATTCAATCGGATCTTCAATCGTATTAATATTTATTTCAGGAGTGTTGAGAATATCCATTACTGAATAAAGAGTGGAGGTTTTTCCGCTGCCGGTCGGACCGGTAATTAAAATCATTCCGTTCGGCTTTCTGATATTTTCTTGAATAATCTCCAGCGCCTTGCCGTCCAATCCTAATGCTTCCAAGGTCAGCCCTTTTGATGATTCGTCCAAGAGCCGCATTACTATTTTTTCTCCGTCAAAAACCGGCAGGACGGAAATCCGAAAAGAAATTTTATAATCTTCGGTTTCTATTTTAAAGCGGCCATCTTGAGGCAGGCGATGTTCGTCAAGACGTAAGTTCGACAAAACTTTTATTCGGGCGACAATGCCGGGCAGAACTTTTTTCGGCAGATTCATCGCATCGTGCAAAAGTCCGTCAATCCGATAACGGACAATAATATCTTTTTCCTGCGGCTCAATATGAATATCGCTGGCTTTTTCCAAAATAGCGTGCTTTAAAAAAGTGTCAACAATTTTAATTATCGGCAAATCTTCCGCCATCTTTTTCAAATCTTTATCACTTTCAGATTCTTTTTTTGCTCTCGTTTTTGTCTTGGTTAATTTCTCTGTTCCAGAAATGTCGTCTTTAATAATCTCGCCGAATTCCGCTTCCAAGCTTTTCTGGTATTGCTTTAAAATAAATTTAATGCTTTCCTGATTTGTCAGGCACGGAGAAATTTTAAGCCCGCTTTTTTTCTTAATAAATTCAATCGTCTGTAAATCCTCCGGGTCAAGCATCGCCACTTCCAAATCATTTCCTGTTTTTCTAAAAGCAACAATATTGTGCTTGCGGGCAAGGGGCTCAGGAATAATTTTTAAAACATTTTCGGAAATGGTTGTCTTTTTTAAATCAACAAAAGGAATACCCAGAATATACGCTTTTAATTTAATTAAATCCTTTTGGGAAATAATTTTTTTGTTAATTAAAATATCGTCCGGTTTTTTGCCGGTTTTTTTTGCTTCCTTAAAACACGCTTCAATTCTTTTTTCTGAAGCAATATCAGCGTCTAAAAGAAATTCTTTTAATTGCCTTGATTCAATTTTCATAAATTTGATATTTAATTTTTGATTTTTTCAAAGTTCCTTCGCCTTTTTTATTCTAATTTTTCCGCCTGCTTCTAAAACCGCCACATCCCGCCTATCAATTTTTCCCCGCAAAAGATAATTCGCTAAAGAATTTTCAACTTTGTTTTGAATTACCCGACGGAGAGGACGGGCTCCAAAAATCGGATCAAATCCGGCTTTTGCCAATTCTTTAATCGCCTCTTTAGTCGCTTCAAGCATAATTCCTTTTTTTAAAAGCCGTTTCCTTACTTGATTTAAAAGAAGATAAGTAATTTTTTCAATATCATTTTCAGAGAGCGCTTTGAAAACGACAATGTCGTCAAAACGGTTTAAAAATTCCGGACGGAAATGCGGCTTCAATTTTTCCCGAATTAATTTTTTCTTGATAATTTCAAAATCTGTCCCTTTGCTGATTTCTTCCTGAACAAAAGGAGTGGCCGCGTTGGAAGTGCTGATTAAAATTATATTTGTAAAATCAATCACCCGGCCGGCGCTGTCAGTCAATCGGCCGTCGTCCATCACTTGAAGAAATAAATTTAAAATATCCGGATGGGATTTTTCAATTTCATCCAAAAGTAAAAGTGAATAAGGATTTTTCCGAACCGCTTCGGTCAAATGCCCGCCGATTTGAGCGCCTTCTCTGCCTAAGGGCGGACCGATTAAACGATAAACGCTGTCTGATTCCTGATACTCGGACATATCTAAACGGATCATTTTTTCTTCGTTTCCAAAATAAATTTCGGCGACTGTTTTTGCCAGTTCTGTTTTTCCCACGCCGGTCGGCCCGAGAAAAAGAAGATTAGTAATCGGCCGGCGGATATCCCGCAGTTTTGCCCTTGCCCGACGCAAAGCTGAAGCAACCGCCTTAACCGCTTTTTCCTGATCAACCAACCGCTCATGAATTTTATCTTCCAGATTCAAAAGTTTTTCGCTTTCTTCTTCGGTAATTTTTGTCAAAGGAATATTAAGCCGCTCTGAAATAATCGCCGCAATATCTTCGCCTTGGACAATTGAATTTTCTCCCCGATACCTCGCTCTGATTGCCGCTTCTTCTAGAATATTCAACGCCTTTACCGGCAAATATCTTTCGTGAATAAATCTGTCAGATAATTCAACCGCTTTTTGCAAAGCGCCGTAGGAAAAATAAATCTGGTTGCGGTATTCTAATCGGCCGACTTTTCCTTCTAAAATTCGGATTGCCTGATTGCCTTTTGGCTCGGGAATTTTTATTCGGTTAAAAATATTTCCCAAAGCGCTGTTTCCTAAATAGCGATGATAATTCGCCGGATCAGAAGTAGCAATTAGAAGAAAATTTCTATTTTTAAGAGCGGTAGCTAAAATTTCCGAAACATCCAACTGTCCGCGAACACTGCTCACCCCGACTAAATTATGAATTTCTTCAACAAATAAAATAATATTTCCGGCGCGCTCAACCTCCCGCAAAAAAACCGTCATTCTCTTTTCCAACTCGCCTTCGCCGCTTGCCGCAACTAAAGCTCCCAAATTCAAAGAAACCAATCGGTTGTCCTGCATTGAATATGGAACATCTTCGGTAACCATTCTCCTGCCGATTTCTTCAACAATATTTGTTTTTCCCACCCCGGGCCAGCCAACTAAAATTATCGCATTTTTTCCGGCTTCAACCAATTTAAAAATTCTTCCAATTTCTTTTTCCCGGCCAATGCAAGATTTTAAATATCCTTGTTTGCCGATTAAAGTCATATCCTGGCTAAAAGCGTCCAACACCGGAGTAATTACTGAAGTCATCGCCCGATTCGCCGTTTTTTTCGGTTTGAAAAACGACCATATTCCAAAATATTTTTTTTGCCGGCGCATTTCTTCATCTAATTTCATCCAAAGAGCGATATTTTTTACCTTATCTAAATCAATTTCCAAATCGTAAAAAAGTTCCTTGACTAAATTTTCTTCGCTTGCCAAAGCGATTAGAATTTCCTCCAAGCCGATTTCGTCTTTTTCTAATTCTGAAGCGGACTGATAAGCGCGAAGCAGAACTTTTTTCAGAACCAAGGAAAATTTCGGCGCTGAAAATATTTTCTTGTTTTTTTCAACTTTTTTTAAGAGTTTCAAACTTCTTGAAAGAAACTTTTCTTTTTTTAATCCTAAACGGAATAAGAAAAAACTGATTTTTCCTTGGATTAAAAGAGAATTAAATAAATGGATCGGCAGAACTTTTGAATGATGGTTTGCGTTTGCCAAAAGCCAGGCGTTTTCCAAAACTTCTAAAGTTTCCAAACTTAAGCCGGCGGCGGCATTAACTTTTTTTCTTTTCTTTTGTAAAATATTTTCCCAATTTTTAGAAATTTCTTGAGGAAAATCCGGCAAAGAAACAATCTGATGTTTTTTTTCTTTTTTTCTTTGAAAGCGATAGAAAAAATAAATATCGCTAAGAAGAGACAGCCAAAAAATCTTGTTCCAGAAAAAACTAATCGGCTCTATTTTTAAAATCCAGATTACAAAAATACACAAGCCTGTTATTCCCAATCCGAATAAAAGAGAGTCAATCCCAGTTTCAATTGTCCGGCTGAATTTTCTTTTTAAAATTTCAAATCGGTTAATCGTTTTCGCCCAATATAAAAGATGGTTGCCTTTTAAAAGATAAGCTCCGATATTATGGCAAAAAAAACACTTGCCCTCTCCTTTACACTTCGGACAAACAATAAATCCAGCACCTTGTTTTTGTTTTTGACTTGACATTTTTTAAATAAAGAATATAATAAAAATAGTTCTTTGAAAATTTTTTTACCTCTTTTAAAGGGAAAAATGAGTTTTTCTTTTTAAAGGAGGTACAAAAAATGAAGGATAAAGATAATATACAGGCACAGGCAGAAGTTAGTAGTTCCATTAAGAAATTAATAGAAGTATTGAAACCAAAAAAAAGATTAGATATTATTGATATCTTAGCTTATGGCGATGATTGCACATTTGAAGAGATACAAACGAAAACTAAAATATCTACAGAAAGTTTAAATAGACACTTAGAAGCACTTTTAGAAGTAGATCTTATCTATAAAACCGATGATCAACCGATAAAATATGGAAGTACATCCTTAAATAATACATTGCATTTATTGACATAGTTAAGAAAAGAACCAATCAAAAAAATAAAGATGAAATGACGAAACAGGTAAAAACTTGAATCGTCTTTTTTTTATCCCAAAAATCCCAAAAATTGTCTATTAAAATTTATTTATTTTTTAAGCGAAAACCATTATTAAAACTAAAACTGGAGCAACAAGATAACCAACCAATAAAATTAAAATTAAAATTGTCCAGCAGAGCATTAAAAAACTTCGCCAGCAAAGATGGAGCAGGCGGATGAAAATACTGATAACTCGCCCGCTTTTTGTATAATCAGCCCACATCGGCTTAAGTAAATTTCTGATTAAAATTCTTAAAGCCAAAGCACGCCAGCCAGCTTTTATTTCTTTTTTGCAA
>DAOWLE010000025.1 GCA_030643545.1 bacterium
AACACCAACAACGATTAAAATCGCCGCGCCGCCCAAAACCATAGTAGTAATATGAGTCACCGCCTGGCCAATAAACGGCAAGACAGCGATCAATCCCAAGAAAATCGCTCCGACTAAAGTAATTCTGTTCAAAACATTGTAAAGAAATTCCGCGGTCGGCTTGCCCGGACGGATTCCTGGAACAAATCCGCCCTGCTTTTGCAGATTTGTTGAAACGGCTTGAGGATCAAAAACAACCGCCGTGTAAAAATAGGTGAAAAGAACAACCAAAATAAAATATAAAAATCCGTAAAAAATTTGATTTTGGAAAAGAACGGCGATTGAATTGGCGATGCTTGCCAGCCAGGAAATATCTGAATGCGAAAGCATTGTGGCAATCATTCCCGGAAAAAGCATAATTGACATCGCGAAAATTATCGGAATCATTCCAGCAGAATTAACCCGTAAAGGAAGATGTGTTGAAACTCCGCCATACATTTTCGCGCCGCGCACTCGCTTAGCGTAAGAAACCGGAATATTTCTCTGGGCTTCGGTAATAATAACAATCCCAGCAACAACAATAATTGAAAGAATTAAAAAAGCGACATAAGCCGGAATATTCGTCGCGCTATAAGTGGCGATTGTCTGCTGGATAGACATTGGAAAGCTAGCGACAATTCCGGCAAAAATAATCAAAGAAATTCCATTGCCGATTCCCTTTTCTGAAATTAGTTCGCCAAGCCACATTAAAAATATTGTCCCGGCAGTAATAACAATAATTGTTGACGCCAAAGCGAATGAATCAAGCGAGCCGATAACGCCCTGGCTTCTCAACAAGCTGATCATTGCGTAGCCCTGAAGCACCGCTAAAGGAACAGTTAGATAACGGGTGTATTGATTAAATTTCTGCCGGCCCTGTTCTCCGGATTCATGATACCATTCTTTGATTTGAGGAAAAATCATTGTCAATAACTGCATAATAATTGTTGCGGTAATATACGGACCGACTCCAAGCATTACGATAGACATATTTTCCATTCCACCTCCGGTGAACATATTTAAGAGGCCCAAGAATTGGTTGCCTTCAAAAAATTCCCGCAATTTTTCAATATCCACGCCAGGCACTGGAATATGAGCGGCTAATCGAAAAACAATCAAAAGAGCAAAAACAAATAAAATTTTGTTTCTTAATTCTTTAAACTTAATTATTTGGATAATTTTGTTAAAGTTAAACATAATATTAAAATTTAAAGTTTAAAAATCAAAAATCAAAATGACAGTGGAAAATTCAAAATTGACTAATGTTAAAATGGTTTTTAATTTGTTTCATTTTGACATTTTGATTTGTCATTTTACACTTTGATTTTTAAATTTTACATTTTCTATGTGGGCCCCGTTCCAAATTTCGCAAAATAGTATAATACATCAGAAAAACCCTAAGCATTTTAAAGTATTTGAATTGCAATAGACAGTGTTGTGAAATTTGGAACGGGGTGGGCGGTGAGGGACTCGAACCCCCGTAGTCCAGAGGACGCCTGATTTACAGTCAGGAGCAATTGCCACTATGCGAACCGCCCGAATATTAGATTTATGAGCCCACGGGAGGACTCGAACCACCGACCGACGGTTTACAAAACCGTTGCTCTACCACTGAGCTACGTGGGCTTATCTTTCCCTATTTCTTCCAACTTTTTTTTCGCCTCTTTATCTTTAGAATTAATTTTAAGAATTTGCTTAAAAGATTCTTTGGCGTCTTTATAATTTTTCTGCGCTAAATATAATAAGCCCAAAGACCGATATGTTCTAACATCGCGGGGATTTTTAATAATCGTTTCAATATATTTTTTTTCCTCAACAACAAACTGCTCTTTTTTTTCTTCTTTTTTCGGTTCCAGCCGTTTTTTTTCTGCTTGCTGAATTTCGAGTTGATTTTTTGAAAAGCGCGCTTTTGCTTTAAATTCTTTTTCTTTGTTTTTTAAAATTTGAATCCATTGCTCAAACCAGCTGTCAGATTTTAAGGCAATCGCTCTTAATTTTTTCAAAATCTTTTCTAATTTTATAACAACTGACCGAATAATATTATGATAATTAATTTTTTTAATTTTTTGAGAAATTTTTCCCGGTTTTTCAGCATGCTGAGCTAAGAACTGAATATCTTCTGCCGGCATATTTTTGAATTTAGAAATCTTGCGAAGAATAATTACCAAAATTCCTCCGATTGATAAAATAATAATTAATTTAGCTATAAATTCGTACATAAATTTATTTCAGATTTTTAATTTCTTTAACAAAAAATCTCTTTTTATTCCCGTTTTCCAATTCCACTTCAACTTTTTTTGATAAAATAAAAAGATTTGTAATTTTTCCTTTGCCTTCCGGCGTTTTAATTAAATCGCCGATATTCGGCATTTCTTTTTTAAATTCCTCGTATTGAGCCAATTCAAAATTTAAACAGCACATTAAACGGCCGCAAATACCGGAAAGCCGCTCGCTTCCGCGATGAGTCAACTGTTGTAAAAACATTGCTCTGCTGGAAATGCTTTCTAAATTATTTTTTTGAAAATTGCGACAGCAAAGTTCCCGCCCGCAAGGGCCGAACGCTCCCAAATTTCTCGCTTGATCCCGCGAACCGACTTGCTGAAGTCGAATTGACCTTTGAAAATGGCTTGACAAATCCTTAACTAATCCTCTGAAATCAATCCGTCCGTCAGCTGTAAAAGCAAAAATTATCCGTGAACCGTCAAAGCTGAATTTAACATTGATTAATTTCATCGGCAAGTTATATTTTTTAATTAATTGGCGGCAAAATTCTAAGGCCTCTGTTTTCTTTTTTTGATAATGTTTGATTGTTTCTAAATCAGAATTAGTTGCTTTTCTTAAAATCGTTCCAGAAACTTTATCTGAAGAATTATTATCTTTTTTTATTTTTTCAATTTTTCCCCAATCTAATAATCCGTCAATCTCTGTGATAACTAAGTCATCAATTTTCAAACTTGAATCTTCGTTTTTTAAAGAGCAAGCCGCCTCCCAAGAATATATTTTAACATCAGTAAACATAATAAAAAAAAATTAAATTTCATATCTCACGAACTCTCTTATTTGAATATTTTCCCCTAATTTTGAAATTTTTTCGTTAATCAAATCTTTTATTGTTTGGTCAGAATTTTTAATATAAGATTGTTCAAGTAATTCTTTTTTATCTTTTGGATTCATCGCCGCAATATGCATTGTTAAATTATGGGCTAATTCTTTAAAAGCGTCGTTGCGAGCGACAAAATCCGTCTCGCAAACCAATTCCAAAAGGACGCCGACTTTTCCAGAATTATGAATATACGATTCAATAATGCCAGCTTTGGTTTCTCTGTCCGCTTTTTTTTCTATTGACTGCGAGGTTTTTTGTTTAAGAAATTGAAGCGATTTTTCAAAATCTCCATCAGAAGAATCCAGTGCTTTTTTGCATTCAACAACAGAAGCACCAGTTTCCTCGCGTAATTTTTTAATTTGATCAGAATTTATCATAATAAGATTAAGATTGTTTTAATTATTTCAATGATAATTTTTAACAATCAGCTAAGTGATTTTTTTAATTTCTTTTTAGTGGGTTTTTAGCATAATGAAAAAATCAAAATTTACTTGGTGAATTTAACAAACTTTTATCTAAGAACAAAACAGTTTTGAATTGTTTTACTGGGCAATGAAAAATATTTCATCAGCTTTTATAACGCCACTTTTTTCAAAAACACCTTTTACAGTAAACGGCCAAGGCGGACCATTCCAATTTTTAAGCAAAGAATAAAATTCAGAAAAAGTATAATAATTATCTACTATAAATTTTCCTTCATCATATACGCCCCTATAAAATTTTGTAGAATCAGCAGTTAACACTTTTACATTTTTAGACTCTGATTGAGTTTGTCCTTCAAAACTTTTATTAACTAAATCAAAACTTTCAGCATCAATAAAAATGCTTATATTTTCAGATTTACTTTTTTCTTTAATGCTAAAATAATTATCACTTTCATCGGATTCTCCTGGCTTACCCTTTCTTACAAATACTTGAATTTTATAGTTATCTCCCATCTGTATCAAGTTATCTTCTGTATCAGTAAGATCCCAATTATACATACCTGTATTTGGAACTGAAAAAGCAATGTAATTAGCGAGATTCCATTTTCCTTCTTTAATAAGGTAAATATCAACTTTTTTTTCTATATTAAGAGAAGATTTCCATTTAATCTCATAATTATTCCCAATTATCCACTTTTCTCCTCCGTTGGGAGAAATTACTTTAATATAAGGTTCTGTTTCATCAACAATTTCTGATTCTTCTGACTCTTTTTCAATCAACGGTTTAGTAATTTCATTTCTATTTTTTCCCAATTCAGAACCGCCACCAAAATATTTCCAGCTTGCAAAGCCAACCGTGCTGATGGCAACAACGCCGACAATGATAGCGATGATAAGATAGAGATTTCCTTTTTGAAAATTTTGATTGCTCATAATTTCTTACTTTCTTTATTCTAAAACTCAAAAGTTTTAGAAAGATAAAAATGATTAATTATTTATAAATATTTAAAACTAAATCGTTTTCAATAATTCATCCATCTTTTTCACAAAAATTTCTGCTTTTTCAACAGCGTCTTGCGCGTCTTTTTTATTTATTTTAACTTCTTCTCTGTAATCAGCGTCTGTTCTTGCTTCTTGAACTACTGAAAGCATTTTTGAATAATTTTTATCAACTATTCCAGTTTTTACAAAATATTTCCTCCATAACAAGCCAATTCCTTGATGAGTTTTTGGCTCTTCTTTTTTAAAAATCAAAACCGCTTTTGCCGCATAAAACATAGCGTAATAAGCCCTTGAAACAGCGTCGCGATATTTTCCGGCTTTAAATAAAATTTGGGCAGATTCTAATTTATCTTTTGCCAATTTAATTCTCAATTTAGCAAATTCTTTTTTCTTTTTTGGTTCCATAATTCTATTGCGTCTTTTTTAACATTTTCTAAAAAAGGAGTCCATTTATTAAATTCTTTCTTTGGCAAAATCCGTGGAGAAATTTCCACCTCGTATTCAAGCATCGGATCAGTAGCCATTTCAATCATTTTTTTCCATTTTTCTCGGTTCGCTTTCTTGTTTGTAATTAATAAAATATCAAGGTCTGAATATTTATGATAATTTCCTCTTGCTTTAGAGCCAAAAAGCATCATCCTTTCTATAAGAGTCGGATAATTTTTTCTCAAATTATTTTTATAATCAGTTAAGGCTTTTTTTTCTTTGATATTAAGAGACATAGTAAAAATGATTTATGAATTTATTGCTTAATTTTATTTTTTGCTTCAATAATCGTATCCGAAACAACATCCGTCATTAATTTTAAAGCGCTGATTGCGTCATCGTTGGACGGAATTGGATAATCCGCTTTTGTCGGATCAGCGTCCGTGTCAGATAAAGCGATTATTGAAACGCCGGTTTTTTTCGCTTCGGAAACAGCTAATTTATCTTTGTTGATATCAATCACAAAAATTGCTTCAGGAATTTTTTTAAGAAATAAAATTCCTTCTAATTTGCCCCTCAATTTTTTATATTTCTTATCAAAATCCAATCGTTCTTTCTTGGTGTATTTTTTAAACTCCTCAGATTTTCTTTTTTCTTCCATTTCTTCCAGAAATTTTATCTGTTTTAATATTACTTTAAAATTAGTAAAAGTGCCGCCAAGCCAGCGTTCAACAACATACGGCATTCCGCATTTTTCCGCCGCTTGTTTAACAATATCTTTGGCTTGTTTTTTTGTGCTGACAAATAAAATAATTCCGTTTTCTTTAATTATTTTTTTAACAAATTCCAAGGCCTCTTTTAATTTCTCTTGAGTTTGTTCAAGATCAATGATGTGAATGCTATTATGGGTAGTATAAATATAAGGAGCCATTTTTGGATTCCATCTTGATTTTTGATGGCCAAAATGAACGCCTGCTTTCAACATATCAGACATTGATATTTCTTTAGTTTTATTTTCAATTTTCTTTTCTTCTGACATAAAATAAAAATTAAAGTGTAAAATCTACTTTTTCAGTATAATATATTTAAAAAAATAAAGCAAGTGTTACTCGCTATATTTTAATAAAAACACGAATTTTTACAATATCACAGCCATTTTTTATTTTTAAAATAAACTATCATAAAAATAAAAGTAATAATCATTATCAGAATCGCCCACCAGAAATCGCAGAAACTTTTTATAAAAGGCATACTATGCATTAAATTCATTCCGAAAATACTGGCAATTAAAGTCAAGGGCAGCATAATCACCGAAAAAATCGTCAGAACTTTTAAGGTTTCATTAAATTTGTAATAAAACAGCGATTCGTTTGTTTTTTCAATCGCTTCAATCATTTCCTTGTGATTTTCCAAAGTATTCCAAACGCGGATATTTGATCCGATTACTTCCTGCGAATATATTTTTAAATCCACCTGACAGAATTTAGAAATAATTTTATCAAGAATTTCCAGAACCATTCTTTGCGGCTTGATTGTCTTGCGAAAATCAATTATATCTTTTTTAACAATGGAAATTTCGCTGATCATCTCTCGTTCGTTTCCCTGAAAAACCTCGTGTTCTATTTGATCAATATTTTCGGCAATGTGGTCCAACATTGGTAAACGGGAGTCAATCATTTTGTCCAAAATTTGAAAAAGGAGAAAACCTGTTCCTTTTTCCAAATACCGCTCTCTTAACTGATCATGAATATTACAATCGTCAAAAAATTTCCTCAATTGGGGAAGTTTTCCTGAATGGCTGGTGATAATCGTATCTTTAGTTAAAAGAATATCTAATTCAGTTGAAAAAGTTTCACGGGTTTCTTTTTCAAAAACCGGAAAATGCAAAACGATAAAAAGATAATCAGGATATTCGTCAACTTTCGGTCGCTTTAACGGCGGAAGATATTCCTTCAAAACAACCGGGGAAAAATTAAAATTTTTCCGCAAATATTCAATATCCAAATCCGTCGGCTTATTAATATCAATCCATTTAACTTGTTTAGTTTTAATTGTTTTCATAAAACTGATTTACGATTTAAGATTTACGATTTAAGAATAATTTATAACGCAATGTTTCTATTTAAATTATACAGTAAAATTTAACCCTTGACAAATTTGAATTTATGTAGTAAGATAAAGTGTTGTGATAAGAACTATCATAACCTTGATTTTTACTTTAAATCAGGAAAAAAAGGAGGATGAAAAGAAAAATGGCACATTCCAAAAAGAATATTTTAGGTGGAAAAATAGGAGGTGAAAAAAGGAAAAATGGCAATAGATAAAACTTTGGTAATTCTAATAATTTTAGTCATTTCGGTTATCGGAATCGCTACTTGGATTTTGGGATTGCTTGGTTTTGTAATAGCAATAATCGGGATTGGAGCTGGAATTTTAATCTGGTGGACGCAAAATAAAGAAGGAGTAACAGAAATAGAAAAAGTGACAAGTAAAAGGGATAAAAAAGCACCAATAAAAATACCGCCAGAAAAATTATTGTCTAACAAAGAACGATGGTGCCGAATTATTTATTTTGCAACGATGATATCGATTATTCCAATAATAACAGTGCTTATTCTAAAAACGATCGCTGAATGGATTTTTCGACTTATGGCAACAGCTTCGGGAACAGAAATTCCAGACGGATTCAGTTTTGGCGGCGCTATTCTCGCAGTATGGATAATCTTGTGGATAGTTATTGCAGCAATAGAAATCAAAATAACAGTTGAGAAAGCAACGGGCATCGTTTTAGTTGAAACTTCAACAGTAGCAATTATTGAAATGATCGGAGGATACAGTTTTACAGCAAAATACAAAGCCGCTGGAAAGATAAAATTAATTGACAGAATATTTTGTTTCTATTACCCTTTTGAGAAATGCAGAATAATATTGCCTGAAGCAAGATTATCGCCGGGAGAAAAGCCCTCAAAGAGATGTCTGCTTTCAATAAAAGAAGAAGTGCTTGACATGAAAGAACAAAAAGTTACCACAAAGGACCAAGTGACATTACCAATAGATGCTTATATTACTGGACTTATATTTGATAGTCAAAAAGCGCTTTATGCTATTGATGACTTTTATGTAGCGATAGAAAAACTGGCTACTTCTGCCTTAAGAGCAAAATCGGGAGATATGATATTAGACGACATGATTTCAACTGAAGGAAGAGAGTATATTGAAAAAGCAATTGCGGAAACATTACAAGGAAGTACTGATAGATGGGGATATACCGTAACGGATACAAGAATAGAATTTGTTCATATACCGAAAAAAGTGCAAGAAGCAATGGATAAAGTAGCCATCGCCGAAAGAGAAAAAAGAGCGCTAATAACAAAAACTGAAGGAGAAAAACAAAAGACAATACTATTAGCAGAAGGGGGGAAAAGGGAAAAAGAGCTATTAGCAGAAGGAGAACGCGCTGAAATTATGAGAATCCGTGAGGGACTTGCCGCTACTGGGCTTGAAAAAAAAGGAGTTCAAATAGATGTCAGTAGAGTTGGTCCGAACTATGTAATAGGTTATAAGTGGACAGATGAAACTATGCCTAAAGTAGCTGATGGAAAAGCAACAAAACTTGTTATTCCCGTAGAGACAACCAACTTTGCTAGTATTCTAAGTCAAGCGGCAGAATTTATCAGAGATTCTACTAATACTAAAGAATCTGTTGAAAAAGTAAAAGTGGAAGGCGAAGAAACGGAAGAAAACAAAGGAGAAGAAAAGAAAAAAGAAAAGGAGGAAGAGTAAAAAATGGTTGCAATAGAAACATTAGCGTGGTTATCAGTAATTATTGCGCTAATGTTAATATCTTCTTTTTCTTTGATAATCTATATGGTTCTTTTCAGAAAAAAACAACCAACTCCCCAACAACCAATTCCAGATGAAGAATCCGACCAACCCGAAGCCCAACAACCCGAACAGCAATCTGAAACAGCAACACCCAGAAAACTTCCAATTGGAAAAGTAATCGCCACGATTCTTGTGATAGCGATAATAGCAATACCACTCGGGATATTTTTTTCTCTTCCCGGAGATACTAGCGATAAAATCGAAAAAGGGAAAGATACAATTGCAAAGATTACAGGAAAACAAGAAATTCCAGATATTCCAGTAGAATGCGTTGATTATCTCTACGATTTCAGCAACCAGTCGCAAATGAACAAAGTGAAAACAAGCGATTATACAGAAATATCAGTAAAAAACGAAAAATTAATAGTAAGAGCAGAAAATAAAGACGAAACTGCAACGATATATCTTGCGCTTGACAATAAATTCCAAAAGCGAAAAGCAATAAAAATACAAGCAATAGCAAGAATTAATGGATTAAACAACGCAAAATGCGGTCTCGGATCTGTTATTAAAGACAGTATTCTACGAAGAACAGTTTTTAATGGAAAAGAAATAGATTTTTTTCCAGACGGAGAAAATTTTAATTTTCCAGATAATCGCGCTGAAAACGGAGAATACGAAATTGCTTTCGCAAGAATAATCAGCAACGATAATAAAACAGCAAAACTTAGAGCTCTGGTTAATCCATCATTCGGCGAAAAATACGAAGAAATATCATCGCCATACGATTTATTTTTAGAAAAAAATCTAAGCAATATAGGAATAGATTTTTACAGCGATAACAGAGAAAGCCAGTTAGAAATTTCAGAAATAAGAATTTACGCCAGTGAGAATTAACGAAAATAAACCACCTAAAAATTCAACAAAGTTTAGCAGGAAATTGGTTGATCAACAAATCAATACCGCCTGCTATTTTTTTTATTTGGAAAACACAAATCCCCCTAACCCCCTTTAAAAAGGGGGAACAGATTCCGAAACAAGTTCGGAATGACAGAAGAAAATTCGGAATGACAAATTAAACCAAAAACAAAACAGATACCTAAAAAATCTCCCTTAAAGGCATCTGTTTTTATTTTTTAAATATTTTATTTTATTACTGTGTAACAAAACCAATAATTAGTTGTACGATCGCGTAAGATAAAGCGGCAATCAATAATCCGAAAAGAGCAGAGACCAACGCCTTTTTTGCATTCTCTACCTTTGTTTCATCTCCTCCGGCAGTTAGATAAGTCAAACCTCCGTAAGCGAACATAAAGATGGACATCAGAACAATAAAACCGACCACCCATTTAACAATTTTTTCAACAATTGTTATAAAATCAGTTTCAGTGCCGGCGTACCCGACATCGCCCGGGTTTGGCATTGTTAAGCCACTTCCTGAGCTGCTTCCCGAGCCGCTTCCTGGTATGGCATTCCCATACTGATCATAAGTCACAGCCTGAATATCAGAAACTAACGATAAACCAAAAACTGGTCCGGCTAATAATCCAAACATAAAAACAACCATCATTATTTTTCCAATTTTTCCCATTTTCATTTTATTCACCTCCAATCGCGTAATTTATTCCCGATTTTGTCGGGACTATAAATTACAGCGTCCCGCCCTTTTGGCTTAAACCAAAAGAGCGGGGCAACATTTTTTAATTTAGAAAATAAAATTATCCCGCGAGAATATCAACCAATGTATTCACAATCGCGTACGCCAGGACAACAACTAAAAGTCCTAAAATAGCGTAAGTCAACGCTTTTTTTGCTGTATCAGCTTTCTGCTGATCCCCGGCGGAAATCATATACATTGCCCCGCTTATAATAATCATTAAAATCGCGATTAAAATTACAATTTTTAAAAGCCACTTAATTAAATCCTCAAGAATTTCAGAAAGCGGTTTGCTCGAAAGATTTACTGTTGAACCGCTGCTTGTTGATGCCGGTTCTTGAACAGTTATTCCGCCATTGCCTGTTGGAAGTTGTGAGGTTGTAGGAGTTGTGGGAATTGTGGGAGTTGTGGGAATTGCATTTGCGTTTGTTGGAAGCTGTGGAACAGTTGAAGCTATTTGACAAGTTCCTTCGTAGCAACAAACACCACTAGTACAATGCCTTGGACCGCTTGGTACAACACTAACACCCCCCGTACATTCACTTATATCAATGCATTCTTGACCACCTACAGATTCGCAATCAGTTAGAGGAGGAGTTGAAGACGTTTTACATTTTCCATTAATGCAACCGTTCGGACAATCATCCACTTTAAAAAGAGATTGATTACAATCACAAGTCATCCCCCCCCATCCTTTTTTACAACCAAATCTAACTGATTTTTGATTATTTTCAACGCAAAAAGCATAATCGTAATTGTTTTCGTCGTCGCAATCATCACGGCTACCAGCGCACCAATCATTAGCTGTCATTCCATCATAAGTAATATTATTATCACTACAACGATAATCTTTAGCAGAAACTTTCTCTCCCACTCCCAAAATTCCCAAACAACTCACCATTAAAATTAAAGTAAATAATAAAATTTTTTTGTTCATAAAACAATGATTTATGATTTAAGATTTATGATTTACGAATGATTTAGTTTTTTGAATTAATCCTTGTAAAAGTTGATGAGCTGAATTTATTTGATCTACTAATTTATTAAAATTTTCTTCGTTAAGATAATTGACATCTTTAGCGATCAAAATTTGGTTTTTTAATTCAATCAAAGAACCTTGCGCAATATAATAAAACTGGACTTTTTCTTTATAAGTTTGTCTTCCAAATCCTTCAGCAATATTCGATGTGATAGAGACAACTGCTCTTCGCATTTGACTGACTAATCCGAATATTTCTTCTTTCGGAAATTCCTTTGTGATTTTATAAACTAAAATTACTATTTGATGTCCTTCTTGCCATGTTTTTAAATCTGTAAATGATTTTATTTTTTGATTATTCATAAATCGTCAATTCCTTAATCCTATTCTTAAATCATAAATCGTAAATCTTCTATTGAACTCCCAAAATATCTTTTAACTCCGTAATAATTGACCAAGATAAAATAACAACTCCCAGTCCCACAACAGCGTAAAGAATTATATTTTTCGCTTTTTTAATTCTTTCCTCGTCGCCGGCAGAAGTAATATACATTAATCCGCCGATAATTAAAAATAAAATTGCCAAAGAAACCACAATTCCCAAAATCCAATTGATAATTCCCATAATCAGCGCCTCAAAACTATCAGTGCTTAAAGGATTATTAAACCTAACCGCTCCGCCACTACCACCAGTATTGCTTCCACCCATACCACCTCCATTATTAACCGTTCCTCCGCCGCCCTCGTTACAATCAGAACCAGAAACACAACGAATTTTTCCTTTGGATTTTCCATTACATGTTCCTTCGCAACTACTTGGTCCGCATATTTCAGCTTCTTGATTATCACATTCATCATCAGGATTACAACCAATATTTATCCAATAACAAGGATTTGGAGTAGTTGTTGAAATAGGATTACATTGCCCTATACAACAAACTCTACTACCAGAACATCCTGATACGTCTAATTTTTCTTGCGAACATGTATTTTTATTTAAATCACAACAACTTCCTCCTGCGTCAGAACAAGTTTGAGTTTTTGGAACACAACTTTCTGGCTGACAACAAGTACCGCTGGAACATTCTCTCGGACCTTCAAATACAACTTTTGAACAATTATTTGTTCTCAAATCACAACATATTTGACCACTTACAGATTCGCACTTACAATATTTTTCCTTACAACAAAAACCGCTGGAACATTCTCTCGGACCACTTGCTACAAAACCGCTACAGTCTTTCTCATCACAACATACTTGACCGCTTACAGATTCGCAAGCAGTCGCCGGAGGAGTTGAAGACATTTTGCATTTTCCATTCACGCAACCGTTCGGACAATCATCCACTTTAATAAAACTACAATCACAAGTCATCCCCCCCCATCCTTTTTTACAACCAAATTGAACTGATTTTTGATTATTTTCAACGCAAAAAGCATAATCGTAATTGTTTTCGTCGTCGCAATCATCGCCCCAAATGCCTCCTGCGCACAAATCGTTAGCTGTCCTCCCATTATAAGTAATATTATTATTATCACAACGATAATCTTTAGCAAAAATTTCTCCCCCCACTCCCAAAATTCCGAAACAGCTCGCCATTAAAATTAAAGTAAATAAAAAGTTTTTGTTTTGAAATAAATTTTTCATATTGATATTTTATCTCTTTATTTGATTATAACTCATTTATTTAAAAAATCAAACTAAAATAAATATCTTTTATAATTTCTCCCCAGAGCATCATTATAATCGTTGCCGCGACTAAGAAGGGTCCAAAAGGAATCTGGCTTTTGATAGATTTTATTTTTAAACCGATGAGAATTAAACCGATTGCCGCGCCCAAAATAAAAGCAAGGAATAGAGCAAAAAGAATATTTGGCCAACCGAGAATAAGTCCCATTAAAAAAGCCAATTTAACATCGCCAAATCCCATCCATTGACCTTTTGATATTAAAATTATTAGAAAGAAAAATCCAGCGGCGATGATAGCAGAGAAAATAGTATTTAGTATATCGTATATTGTATATTGTATAAAAATACCAGATACTAAATACCAGATACTAAATACCAAAATAGCTGGAAAAATTATTTTGTCTGGAATAATGTAATGTTTTAAATCGTATACAAAAATTACTATTAGAGAACAAAGAATGAAAAGCAAAGAACAAAAAGCAATGAACAATGAACAGAAATTTAAAAGATTGTCATTCCCAACTTGATTGGGAATCCAGGCAGATAAGAAATGATTTGAATACTGGATTCCCGCCTGCGCGGGAATGACAGAAGAAGCGGGAATGACAGAAGAAAAAAAACCTAAAAAATTAAAAAATAAAACAAACAATATTCCTGTTCCTATTTCCACTAATGGATACTGAATTGAAATTGGTTTTCCGCAGTATCGGCATTTGCCAAAAGTGGAAATAAAACTTAAAATCGGAATCAAATCAAACCATTTCAAATTTTTTTTACAATGCGGACAGCGCGAGCGAGAGAAAAAAAATTCTTCTTTTGTTTTCAAACGGCAGATAACAACATTTAAAAAACTGCCGACAATAAGCCCGAAGATAAAAATAAAGAAAGAAATAACAAACATATCAATAGTATCCTCCTTTTAAAACATAAGCTCCGCCAAATTCCAACCAACAGCCAAGATAATATCCGCAGCATCCTTTTCCAGTGCAATCGCCGCCGATGTTTTCGTCGCAGTCCGGCTCATACCAATAATAATAAGCGGAATTATTAAAAGGATCTTTTGGAAGTATTCTAATAATTTGATTGTCAGTAACTAATTTATCCCAAATTCCGCTGGTAACAGACCAATTATTTCCAGAGCAAGGACAAGTTCCGCATGTTCCCATACTGCTGTCGCATCCACCTTCTTCTGGATATTTTCCGGCTGCCGGATTGTCATAATAATAAATGTCTAATGCTTTTTGAATTTCTGCCAAATCAGTTTTCCGTACAGCGTCACGCGCTTTTTTCTGGGCATTGCCGACAGCAATAAAAACAACCATCGCCAGCATAGCAACAATTGTTATCACAAATAATACTTCTATAAGAGTAAAGCCAGTTTTTTTATTTGTATTTTTTTTGTTTTTCATTTGGATTTTGAAATCTCCCCTTTTATTTAATTAGCGGAGTAGGAATTTCCCCGCTCCGCTAAATAAAAATATTATATAATCCTCGCGAGAATTTTAAATGAGAATTAAATTTAATAACAAGCGCCATTAGAGCAAGTCCATGTTCCGGATTTAAGCGCTCCTGTCAGAGTATAACTAGTTACAGTTCCAGTATATTTGTAATTAGTAGCAGTTACTGGATGATCAGGCAAACGTTGGATATAAACCGTAGCGCCAGTAGAATCTTGTAATTTAAAACCGCTACAAATATTACCATTTGTAGCAGCACTGGCAATAAGACCATCAGCGCAAGTACCAACACCAGCTTCATATTCAGAATTATCCGCGTAATACATTTCCATTCCCAACATAATCTGGCTTAAATCTGATTTAACTTTCGCGTCGTTAGCTTTATTCCTCGCGTTATTTAAGGAAACCAAAACAATCGTCGCTAAAAGACCGATAATGGCGATAACAACCAAAAGCTCAATTAAAGTAAAACCTCGCTTATTTGTTTTTAACATCATTTATTTCACCTCCCCTCGTTGAAAAATTAAAATCCAAAACAAAAAACAAAAAAATAAATTAAAAGTTAAAAGTTTTTGGTTTTTTGAATTTATTTTTGGCTTTTTTGTTTTTTGTTTTGGATTTTCTACATTCCTCCCGCAATACCGTAAATCGGTAGAAGAATCGCCGAAACCATAACTCCCACTCCTATTCCCATCATAACAATTAAAACCGGTTCAATCAATGTGGATAAATTATCAACAACATTATTTACTTCTCTTACGTAAAATCGCGCGATATTATCTAAGATTGAATCCAATTTTCCCGAGCGTTCACCGATATTGATCATCTGAACAACTATCAGCGGAATTTCCGGACTCTCTCCTAAAACTTTGGCTATAGAGGTTCCGGACTTTACTTTTTCCGCTGTTTTAAAAATTAAATCTTTAAAAACTTCATTGCCGATAACCGATCCGGTGATTTGCAAAGAGCGGACAATCGGAACCCCGCCTTTGATTAAAGTGCTTAAATTTTCCGAAAAACGGACTAAAGCAATTTTTCTAAAAAGTTCTCCCATTACCGGTAGTTTTAGTTTCATTTTATCCCAATTCATTTTTCCTTCCGGAGTATCAACATACCGTTTAGTTCCAATTCCCACTGTTATTCCAAAAACAATTAGAATCCATCCATAATATCTAAGAAAATGACTTGAAGCAATTAACATCTTAGTTGTGATTGGCAATTCTTGTCCTGACTCTTCTATAATAGCGGTTAACTGAGGAATAACATAAACCATAACAATTATTCCAACGGCAAAAAACGCAAGCAAAATAAAAGCAGGGTAATACATTGCCCCTTTAATTTTATTTTCTAAATCATATTGTTTCTCTACGTGCTCAGCCAGATAAAGCAAAGATTCCTGAAGATTTCCGGAAACTTCTCCGGCTTTAATTAAATTTACATAAAATTCAGAAAATACTTTAGGATGTTTTGATAGAGAGTAAGAAAGCGATCGCCCTCCTTCTATATCATTGGCTATCTCAAAAATTTTTTCTCTAAAAAACGCATTGCTTGTCTGTTTATGCAATGTTTTCAGCGCTTCAAGCAAGGTAATTTTCGCTTCAATCAAAGTAGCCAATTGCCTTGAAAAAATCACCAAGTCCTTTGCCGGAACTTTTTGGAGAAACTTAATATTACGGAACAAAGCCGAAACTTCCACTATTGAAACAATAGAAATAACAACTAATTTATGTGATTGAAGCGTTTCTATCGCCGCGGCTTCGTTTGAAGCTTCAACTGTGCCGCTTTGCATTTCGCCTTTTTCATTTTTTGCCTGATATTTAAATTTCATTGTTTATTTTTCAAAAGCATTTTTAAATCCTTAGGATTAAGTGAGTAAAGCTCCGCATTTTGGCGAGATATCTCGCCTTTTTCAACAAGATTTGCTAAAGATTTATTAAGAGGAAGCATTCCTTCTTCGGAACTTGTTTCAATAACCAAATCCAACTGGTGAGTTTTATTTTCCCTGATTAAATTTCTTATTGCCGCGTTAGCAAGCAGAATTTCCGTTGCCGGAATTCTTCCACCGTCAACGCGGGGAACAAGCCGCTGAGAAACAATTCCCTGAAGGCTGCTGGCTAATTGCGCTCTAATTTGAGATTGTTGATTAGCCGGAAAACTATCAATAATTCTGTCTATTGTCTGAGCGGCATTATTAGTATGAAGAGTGGCAAAAACCAAATGACCTGTCTCCGCGGCAGTCACCGCTGTTGATATTGTTTCCGGATCTCTCATTTCTCCAACCATAATCACATTAGCGTCTTCCCTAAAAACAGATCTCAAAGCAACATGAAAAGAACGGGAATCGTGATAAATTTCCCTTTGAGAAATAATGCATCTGTCTTGAGTAAAAACATATTCAATCGGATCTTCAATAGTAATTATACAATCATTTCGGTTATGATTAATTTCATCTATTAAAGCGGCTAAAGATGTTGATTTTCCATGGCCGGTTGGTCCGACCATCAGAACAAAACCTTGTTTAAGCTTGGTAAATTTGTGAATAATAGGCGGCAAATTTAATTCTTCAACAGTTCTAATTTCCGAAGGAATTAATCTTAAAGAAGCTCCGACATATCCTTTTTGGCGGAAAATATTAACTCTAAATCTTGCTCTTTCTTCAAAATTATAAGAAAGGTCAATTTCTTTGTCTTTTAAAAACTGGTCTTTTTGTTTTTCATCAAGCAGAGCAAAGCATAATTCCTCGGCGTGTCCCGGAGTTAAAATTTCTTTGTTTGTTAAAGGAATTAATTTGCCATCAATTCTTAAAATAGGATATCGCGCTATTGAAATATGAAGATCTGAAGCGCCTTCTTTTGCTGTCATTTCCAAAAGTTCGTTTAATTCTTTTTTAATTTCTAATGAATCCATATAATAAATTTAAATATTAAATATCAAAATGTAAAATGACAATGTAAAATTAAAAATTAAAAATTAAAAATTTTTCAATTTTGATTTGTTATTTTGATTTTTGATTTTTGCATTTTAATTTTTTTAGTACGGCAAAAATGGATTTGGTCTTCCAGTTTGGCCCGTTTTTACCGGCAAATCTCCGTGGCTGCGCAGATCTTTGAACTGCGTACTTTCTAAAACTTTTAAATCCAATTCCGTGGAAACCAATCCTTCGCTTGGCAAAGACTCGTTCTTTCCATCTAAATAAGGAAAATTTTCATTGTTTGTTTTAGAAATTGTTTCAGCTGGTTGATTAGATGTTTTCGGCCCTGAAAAATTCCAAATAAGAACTATTGCCATTATTAAAAGGCAAGTTACTAAAATAATCGCTAAAATTTTTTGTTTTTTTTCTTCTTGAGAAGCCATAATACAAATTTAAAATTTAAATATCAAAATGTAAAATGACAGTGTAAAATTCAAAATTGACTAATGTTAAAATGGTTTTTAAGTTTACCCTGTTAAATAAAATCTTTGATTTTCTTTCACCAAAGGCGAAAGACTTAACAGGGTAAATTCCATTTTAACATTTTGATTTGTCATTTTGCATTTTGATATTTGCATTTTGATTTTTCTAGTCTTTCGTCGCTTTAATCACTTCATTGATTGTCGTCGTTCCTTTCAAAACTTTTAATACTCCATCTTGAAGCATTGACAGCATTTTCTGCCGCCGCGCTTCTTCTTTAATCGCGCTTTCAGTTAAATTTTCAATAACAACTTTTTCCAAACCAGGAGTCATCGAAAAAACTTCAAAAATAGCCATTCTGCCTTTCACTCCTTGGTTATCGCAATACTTGCATCCTTTGCCCTGATAAATTTTATAGGGCTCTTTTATTGACAAACTGTCCTTTTGTTCTTGAGAAAGTTTATTTACTTCCCGTTCAATTAAATTTTTTACGCCCCTGTCCAGTTCAATTTCCTTGCGGCAGTACTTGCAAATTCTTCTAACTAATCTTTGAGCAATAATTAAATTAAGGGAAGAAGTAATTAAGAAAGGATCAATTCCCATGTCAATTAATCGCGGAATAACGCCAACCGCGTCATTGGTATGAAGAGTTGAAAGAACAATATGCCCGGTCAGCGCGGCATGAACAGCCAACTCAGCTGTTTCTTTATCCCTGATTTCCCCGACCATAATAATATCCGGATCCTGCCGTAAAATTGACCTTAAACCAGAAGCGAAAGAATAACCTATTTCCGGCTTTACCTGGCTTTGATTTACTCCTTCAATATCATATTCAATCGGATCTTCCAAAGTAATAATATTCACTCCTTCTTGATTAAGAATTGATAAAAGAGCGTAAAGAGTTGTTGATTTCCCAGAACCAGTCGGACCGGTTATCAAAATCATTCCGTAAGGTTTTTTAATGCTTTCAATGGTGAGCTTATGGGCATTGCCTTCTAATCCTAATTCATGCAAGCTTCTTAAACCAATTGATTTATCAAGAATTCTTAAAGCCGCTTTTTCGCCATTTAAAGTCGGTAGAGTAGAAACCCTAAAATCTAATCCTTTTCCGTCAATATCCATATGAAATCTTCCATCTTGCGGCTTTCGGCTTTCGTCAATTTTGAGATTAGTAAGAATTTTTATTCGCGATATGACGCCTGAACAAACTTGCTTGGGCAAAGTTAAACTTGAATGAAGCACTCCGTCAATCCTAAAACGAACTCTTAAATCAGTTTCTGTCGGTTCAATATGAATATCGCTTGCTCCGCCTTCATAAGCATGCCTTATAATAATGTCAACTATTTTGCTTACCGGCGTTTTCTCAACTAATCGTTCAACTTTTTCCACCTTTTCTTTTTTTGAAACTGGTTTTTTGCTTTTTAAATCTTTTTTTATTCCTTTCAGCGCTTCGCTGACTTCTAAATCCAAAACTCTGTATTGCCTTAATGTTTCTTCAAAAGAAGAAGATGAAGTGATAAAAATTCTTGTTTTAAGATTATGCCTTAAAGCAATAAATTTAAGAGCTTCTAATGATCTTATGTCTTTTGGATCAAGCATAGCAATATCTATTTGTTTGCCATGTTTAAAAAAAGGAACAAAACGATAATGCACAGCGGCCTCTTCAGGAATTTCTTTTAAAACATTGGAGGGAATTTTTTCTCCTCTTAAATCAACATAAGGTATTTTTAAAAATTCTGCTTTTGTCTGGATATAATCTTCTTCTTCAATAATTTTATTTCTAAAAACAAACTCATCAAGCGTTTGTCCGGCTTCGTTTGCTTTTTGTTTATATGATTCAATTTTTTGAGATTCAATTAAACCTTTTTCTAAAAGAAGATCAATAATTTGTTTGGACTTTTGAACAACCATTTTATTGATAATAGACTTTTAACCTAATACTGTAAGAAAAATTATCAGACACTTCTTCCTCTTCAGAGGAACCGGAAGAGCTGGAAAAATTAATGGATGTTATATCCATAATTCTAATATTGTTTTCTAAACTTCTAAGATAATTTTTAAAATTTTCATAACTGCCGGTTAAATTTATATCAATAGAGACAGATCTAGTTTGTTCAATAATATTTTGCTGGTCTGCTGTTTCTAAAGAAGACGCTGCATTATTTTCAGAAGTTGTTTTGTTCTGCGCGCTCTGCTGTATTTTGCTAAAATTTGATGATTCAAATATCATTCCATTTTCCGAAGCTAAAGCTTCAAGCTGAACTAAAACATTAGGAATTTCCGCTTTATTCGGCAAAGCGTAAAAAACTTTATTTACCCGGCCTTCTATATCTTCATATTGATTAACTAATTTCTCAATATCAAAAACTAATTTCTGTTTTTTTTCAAGAGTATTTTCTTTTGTTTCTATTTTCTGCGCAAGATTTTTTATTTCACCATAGGTTGGCTGAACAAACCATAATAATGCCGCAATAATGCCAATCATCGCAATGGGCAAAATAAGAATTTCTACAAATTTCATAATATTTTTGTTAAAAATTTAAAAGTTATATTTCTCTGTCATTATTTTTTATATTCAAACATTTCCTGTTTCAAGAAAAGAGAAAGATCAAAACCGATTCCGCCATCAACACCTATGCTCGCTGAAGAAAAATCAACTTTACTAATTTCTTCAGCTTCTCTAAAAGCAACTACTTGTTTAGCTAAACTGCTAAAACTAATTGCTTTTCCCTTAAGCTGAATTTTTTTGCTGGGAACATCCCCGTCAAAACTTTCAAAGCTTACGGTCGGAACAGTATTTTTTTCAATCAGGTCAAAAACATTTGAATAATAAATATGATCATTTAACATTCTTTTAAGATTATTTAAATGTTTTTGAAAACTGATTACTTCAGTATCTAATTCCTGACTAATTTTTTCATTTATCTGATCAATTTCGTTATCTAAATCAGAAACTTTATTGGACAAAGTTTTTTCGTAGAAAAAAAGTCCAGCGCAAATAATCGCTGTGATAATAATTAAAACAATCGGAATAATAACCAATTTTTTTGAAGTTTTTTCTTTTTTTTGCCTAAAACCTTCAGGCACTAAATTAATTGTAGACACGATAGTAAATTTAAAAATTAAATATCAAAATGTAAAATGACAATGTAAAATTTAAAATTTTTTAATTTTGATTTGTCATTTTGATTTTTGATTTTTAATCTTTGATTTTTATACTGTTCCTCTTGTTGCCGAGCCGACAGATGAAGAAAAAAACGGAGATAATTCTTTTAATGCCGGGTTTAAAATTTCCGGATAAATCACATTAAGCCAAGGATTAGCTAAAGATACCGGAATATCAAAATTTTCAATAAAATATTCCATTAATCCGGGAAGATTTGCTGAACCGCCGCTCATTATTATCATTTTTGGCTTCTTATTAGAACGTTGATAATATAATTCAAAAACTCTTTGTATTTCTTCAATGATTGAATTGATAAGCGGTAACATTAATTCTGAAATTTGTTTTTCAGCATCGTCCGCTTTTATTCCAATGTCTTTTTTAAGAACTTCAGCTCGTTTAAAATTAAGATTAAGTCCGTCAGCAATTACTTTAGTTAATTCATTGCCGCTCATTTCAATAGTTCTGCTCATCACCACAAACCCTCCTTCAACAACAATAATATTAGACGAACTTATTCCAATATCAACAATTACCATTGGTTCTTTTTCTTTGCCTACTAACGCTCTTGACAAAGAAAAGGATTCTGACTCTAAAGCGACTAATTCAACTTTGGCTATCTCGGCAATCTTGGCATATTTTTGGATTAATTCTTTGGAGACAGCAACTAAAATTATTTCCAATAAATGTGAATCAGAATTTTCTTTTAATGAAAAACTTCCTGAATCTTTTTTGAGAATTTCCCAGCTTAAAATTACTTCTTCAATCGGAACAGGAATATATTTTTTCGCCTCAATCGGAATAGCTCTTTCAGCTTCTTCATCGGACATTTTTGGCATTTTTATTAAAACAGAAAAGGTTGAAGAAGCTGGAGTGGAAATAATCGCTCTTCTGGTCGTTGCTTTGCATTCTTTTAAAACCTTTTTCAAAAGCATTGCTATTGTTTTGTCAGAATAATTTATTTTTCTATTTTCAACTTCAGTTTCTTGGATAAAATCTTTAACTTTTAAATATCCGTAAGTTTCTAATTTTAATCTTTTACTCTCTTGAGTTAATTGTACCACCTTTATGTTTTTTGCGCTAATATCAATTCCTAAACATCTATTCGATTTTTTAAAAAAAGAAAAATTCATATTAAAATGATTTATGATTTACTATTCCTTCTTCGGTTTTACTTCTTTCCACGCTGGCATTGGTTGAGGACAGAGACATTCTCTTGTTTCTCCGGGGGCAATGCATTCACCGGGACAAAGGGCGTCATCTGTTCCGTCGCATATTTCACAAAGTCCGCTGGTATTCGGGCATTGGATATTATTATCTCCGCAGACAGTCGGACTGGCAACAGTAATTGAAACTGTGTCAGTGCTAAATCCTCCGTAAGAATCAGTGACTGTTAAATCAATGTGATAAACTCCGATAGTGTCTGGGGTGAATGCAGGTGTTGAAGAAAAAGGATCGGAAATTAATGTTCCCATTCCAAATTCATAAAGATTTTCTATTTCATCTTCTGATAAAGCTTTATTGTAAATTCTGACTTCATCTATGGAGCCGGAAAATATTTCTCCGATTATTAAATTATCTGTGTTTGTGTTTATTGCTTCTGAAAAATTTGTTTGCGCGGATTCTTCTCCATTTATGTATAAAATTTGTTTATCTCTATTATAAGTTAAAACATAATGATGCCATTCATCTAATTGCGGGACTGGCACAGACGCAGTGAGCCTGTTTCCGTTAAGAAATCCATACACTTGCGTACCATCGCCGTTTGTTTGCAATGAATACGCTCCCTGTTTTTGCAAAATTATTTGATTGGACGATTCTATTTGTTCACTCCCAGGCGCGCCAGCGCTTGGTTCTGGCGATGCGTATTTACAAACTATCACATTATCTATGTATGCTTCTCCACCATTGCCTGATGCTCCTGCACTAAAGTATATTGTATTGAGAGTTCCTGAATATGAGCCGGAATAGGTATTAAAATCATTTGATTTCAATACATCATTGACATAATAATCAAATGTTTTGTTTGTTTGGTCCGCTGTTATTTTTATGTCATACCAACTATCTTTTGGCATATCGTAAGCAGAAGGAGTTCCTCCATTAAAAACACGAAGTTCATTTCCATTCCAAGACTTCCAGTCTGCGTGAGCAAGAGTATTTGTTCCATCAGTAAGGCTGGGAAAGCTATAAATACCCGAAGCTGCAGCTGCTTTCGGTCGAGCTTTCATAGTCATCATAAAATTATCTGAACATCCAATATTATCAGTATACACTTTCGCTCTTTGGTTAGCATAACCAAGAATATGGAGTGTTTCTGATACAATTTCTACTACTGAACCAGCTTCTTTGTCTGATAAATCCCATTTTGATAAATCACCACTAAAATCATCAAAAAATTCAAAGGTATTTGTTCCACTACTCACAGAAGTTGCGCTTGAATTGCCATAGTACATATAAATAGCTGTTCCCGTAGAAGGAATTGACGGAATTTTGACCCAAATCTGCGTTGAAGCAGTATTGCACCCGCTTTCTAACCAAAAAGGAATTTGCGTTGTTTTATCTGAATCCTTAATTCTAATATCTGAACAATCTGCTTTCATTTTCCCTTGAGATATTAATTCCGCTGTATCAATCGTTAAAAGCATTTGATAATCAGATAAATCAGACGATGAACCAGTGACATTTATTGGCTTATAATAGGGCCACAACGCAGGAGGGGCTACTGATTCCACTCTTGCCCATGCTTCTATGCTAATATTATCCTGGATATCCAATGAATTTGAATCAGAAATCTCAATATAATCGTCTACCCCATCAAAACTTAAAGCGTTTCCAACTTTGCCGGTTGTCCAAATTGGCGAAGCAGGTTTTAAAGTTCCGTCGTTATTATTTGCTCCAGAAGTATCATAAACAACATTTCCTAAATTCTCGTCAAAATGCCATCGACTAATCAGATTAGAAGGAGTATAATCCCAGCGATAACTAATCGTATCTCCCTCATCATGACTTCCGCTGCCGTCAAGATTGACTGAATTTCCGATAACAACAAACCGATCTAATCCAGCGTCAGCAACAGGCAATTGATTCCAAGTGGTTGCTGAAATAGAATTACTCCAATCAGAATCATAGCCATTTTTGGTTGCCATAACTTTATAAGAATAAGTTGTATTTGCGTTTAATCCGCTTCCAGATAAATCTTCTGTACTAGTTCCTGCGCCTTCCTCAAACGGAAGGTGTAACTCTAAACCAGTATCATTGCTGAATGTGTGATTGTAGTGCTCTGCGACTTCCGTACCAGAAAGCGCGCGGTTGTATATCCGGACTTCGTCTATTTTGCCGTCAAAATCACCGTCTTGATTTACTTTTAAATTACTGCCCGAGGTTTCAATTTCATAAGAAGCTAGTTCTGAAAGGGTTTTGGTCTTCTTCAATGCCCCATTTATATACATCTTTAATTGTTTTGTTGAAGAACTATATGTTGCTAAAAGATGAGTCCATTCTGTCCCTACTGGATCTCCCCCCCAATCAGCAACCGCATGCCAATCTCCGCCAACACGCAGATAAAAATGCGCTTCATCTGCCCATGACCGAGATACATCTAAGAAGAAAGCATTTTCTTTGCGAATTATCATCTTCTGGTTATCCGCTCCCGAAGAATCTCTTTTTACCCACGCTTCAACGGTGATTTCGTCAGTGATGTTCAAACTTGCATCATTCCCGCAGTCAACATAATCATCCACTCCGTCAAATTGCAAAGCATTTCCAATTTTGCCGGTTGTCCAAACTGCATCATTATGAATAATTCCATTGTTATGATTTCCTCCTCTGTCAATTAAACCTGTATCAGGGCCGTGATAAATCCAATCGTCTTTATCAAAACTCCAAAGATGATAAGTATCTGCCCCCCTATCAGACCAGGAAAGATTAATTGTAGAACTTGAACTAGCATTTCCATTTAACGCTGGAGCGCGAGGAATGATTTCCCAGTTTAAATCAAACCACCGTCCGCCGCAGCTGCCCCAGGCGTCATCACCGCAAGCGTCAACTGCTTTAAATTTTATTGTGTTCCATCCGGTGATAAATTTGTTTGTGACATCAGCCCAATCGCCATAAGCGCAACACACAAAAGGAATGTTTGCGTTACTGCTATTTATCCAAACTGTCGAAGAATCATCAACTCCGCATCGCACTTTAATATTATAATCATTTATGTCATCTATGTAAATTTTCTTTTCGCCCCATAAATCAGAAGTGCCTCCATCGCCGCCGCAACTTTCTGGTTCCCAATAAGAAGGAATGCCGTTGCATCCATCAACTGTTGCTACTCCTTCTTTAACTAAGCATCCATCATGAATATTCCAGGTGCAATAAACATCATCAATCGCGTCGCCCATTTCAGAAATACTGTTGTCTTCGGCGTCATCAGCAGAACAATTTAAAGAAAGGCAGGAACGGCAAGTGTAATCAACACAGGAAAGAGGAGAACAGCAGGGCATTGATGAACAATCTCCGGATTCCAAAGCGCATAACATCTCTTCTTCCGTGTCTATCCCAAAACTCGCAACCGGTTCCGGTGACGCATATTTTCTTACATACAAATCATCTATCCACAACTTCGCCTCAGCTGACAAAGATGGATTTTTGCATACTCTACATTCTTTACAATCTCCTCCATCACAATCATGACCAGCACCACAGCCACCAATGCAACAGGGATCATGCCATGATAGTTCGTCACAATAATAATTGATTTCATTATATCCCACAGGACAGATTGGAGCAATTACACCGGCGTCACAGTTATTTCCGTGACAATAACAATACTCAAAAGGCGCACCAGGCTCCCACCCTGTACATCTTGTTACTGTATTTTCGCATCCTTTAGCGTAGGCGTAAAGTTTCAGTTTTAAATTATTCCCTGAAATTGTATAGCTCTTATCTGTAAAATCAGAATGTGCAGAAGAATCCAATCCTGATTCTCCGCCGTCCTTTATAAGTTTCAATTCGTGCTTATAATCACACCTCCAATGTTGTTTATAACCTTCGCTTTTAATTTTTAAATGAGCTTTGAAATCTCCAGAACCGATTACATCTGATATTAAATCAGAAGAAACATTGCCAGGCGCTGTTTTATAAGCGCGGACATATCCGGTGCCTGTGGTGGAATGTTCAAAACCGGAGCCAGCCCATTTGCTGCTGGACGGCTCAAACTCATCAAAAAAAACAAAAGTAGCTTCTCCATTACTTACAGAATTCGCAGTTGAATTGCCATAATACATATAAACCGTTGTTCCAGAAGAAGGAATTGAAGGAACTTTCACCCAGAATTCGGCAGTTGATGACGGTACGTATGATGCTCTCCAATGGCTAAGCAAAGTTATATTATCAGATAACACAAATCGAATATCAGAAAAATCACTTTTCATTTTACCGCTTGCAAAGTCAACGGTAACTTTAACCTGATAATCTGTTAAGCTCGAAGTAGAGCCGGTGATATTCACAGTATTTCTATAACTCCAAGAATAATCAAACCATTCGGAATCCGCATATGCAGGATCTGATTTAATTAATAAATTAAAACAAAGCCCGAAAAACAAAACAACTGTCAAAATAAATATTGTTGTTCTAATTGTAGTTTTAATCTTCATTGCTTTTTTTGTTTTCATTATTTATTGTTCTTTGTTCATTGTTTTCTGTTCTTTGTTCATTGCCTATTCTTCTCATAATACTTTGAAGTCATATGAACCTTTAAAGCAGTATTATTATTTTTATC
>DAOWLE010000002.1 GCA_030643545.1 bacterium
GATAAAAATAATAATACTGCTTTAAAGGTTCATATGACTTCAAAGTATTATGAGAAGAATAGGCAATGAACAAAGAACAGAAAACAATGAACAAAGAACAATAAATAATGAAAACAAAAAAAGCAATGAAGATTAAAACTAAAATAATATTTATTTTGACAGTTGTTTTGTTTTTCGGGCTGTGTTTTAATTTATTGGATTTTGATTTTAATAATGAAGCTTCGGCTGCCGCTTTTCCAATAACAAATTGCACAGAATTACAAAATATACAAAATAATTTATCAGCAGATTATTGTTTAGTTAATAATATTGATTGTTCTGGCACTGTAAGTTGGAACGGCGGAGCAGGTTTTGAGCCAATTGGCACGTGGAGCAATAAATTCAGGGGAAGTTTTGATGGGCAGGGGCATAAGATAACTAACCTGTATATAAATAGAGCTGATGAATGTGATGTTGGTTTGTTTAAATTTATTGATGGTGGCGAAATAAAAAATTTTGGACTAGAAAATATTGATATAATCGGAGATTGTCGTGTTGGCGGATTAGTCGGTCGAAATAAGAATAGCACTATTGAAAACATCTATTGCATTGGCAGTAGTGTGAGCGGGGCAAATTATTCTGTCGGCGGATTAGTGGGTGTCAATGAGAGTAATAACACTATCACAAACTCCTCTTTCACCGGCAGTATGAGCGGAGGAGGAGATAATATCGGCGGATTAGTTGGTTGGAATAAGAATAGCACTATCACAAACTCTTATTTCACTGGTAGTCTGAGCGGGAACGGGCATTTTACCGGCGGATTAGTTGGTCGAAATATAGATAGCACTATCGAAAACTCCCATTCTATAGGCAATGTAAATGTGGTAAATATTATTGTCGGCGGATTAGTTGGTGGCAATTATAATGGCATTATCACAAAGTCCTATTCCACCTGCAATTTGAACGGCGGGGGTAATTATTTTGCCGGATTAGTTGGTTTCAATCAGAATGGTATTATCACAAACTCCTATTTCACCGGTAGTATAAATGGGAGAAATTATACCGGCGGATTAATTGGTTGGAATGAGGATAATAGCGCTATCACAAACTCCTATTCTATCGGCAGTGTAAATGGCGGAACTGATATCGGCGGATTAGTTGGTTGGAATGAGAATAGCACTATTACCAATTCCTATTGGGACACAGAAACATCCGGGCAACTATCAAGTGACGGTGGCGTAGGTAAAACAACGGCGGAGATGAAAAAGCAGGCGACTTTTATCAGTTGGGATTTTGATGATATCTGGAACATAGAAGAAAATATAACATATCCATTCTTTTTAGGCGGAGGAGCCAGCCAATGCGCTGAAGAATCCAATGATTGCTCATCTATGCCTTGTTGTGATTCTCCTCCAGCTCCAGAACCTTTAACTTGCGTTGACTATACTTGCCGTTCTTGCATTTCTTTAATTTGTTCTGCCAACGACGCCAAGGATCATAGTATTTCTGAAATGGGGGACGCGATTGACGATGTTTATTGCGCCTGGAATATTCATGACGGATGTTTAGTTAAAGAAGGAGTAGCAACAGTAAATGGTTGTAGTGGCATTCCTTCTTATTGGGAAGCGGAGATCTGCAGTGATTGCGAAGGTGGTTCTTCTGATTTATGGGGAGAAAAGAAAGTTTACATTGATGATATAAATGATTATAATATTAAAGCAAGATGCGGTGTTGATGATTCTGCTCAAGTTTGGATAAATGGCAGCGATGCAAACATTCCTTTTGTGTGTTGCGCTTATGGCGATTGGGCTGATGTCACCAGCAAATTTATCACTGGCTGGAACACAATAAAATTCAAAGCGGTTGATACTTGCGGCGATGACGCCTGGGGCGGCTGCGGCGGACGGTGGTTTGATCTTAACTGGCAAATCATTCCCAGAGCTCCAGCGTTAAACGGAAACGCTAGTTCAAGTTCTACGGTTGATCTTTCTTGGTCTGATAGAGGAACTGGAACTACTTACGGACTTTGGAATTCTGATATTGGAGCTTATATTTATAATGGAGACCAGACAAGCTTTGTCCATACAGGATTAAACGCAAACACAACTTATTCTTATCAAGTAATAGCAACCAAAAATGGCTATGATTCTGATTGGAGCAATTCTGTTTCAGCAACCACCTGGAATCAATTACCAATAGCTGATGCCGGATCAGATCGATTTGTTGTTATTGGAAATTCAGTCAACCTTGACGGTTCTGGAAGCAATGATCCTGACGGAGATCCGATTAGTTGCGACTGGACATTTAATTCCATTCCAGGAGCAAGTTCTCTTACTGACGCTGATTTTTCTGATGAAACAATAATTAATCCAAATTTTACCCCTGACACTATTGGCGTTTATCATATTGATTTAACAGTCACTGATTCTTACGGAGGATTTAGCGTAGACACAGTTTCAATCACCGTCGCTGATCCGAAAATTTGCGGAGATAATAATATCCAATGCCCGAATAGTGGCGGACTTTGTGAAATATGCGACGGAACAGATGACGCTCTTTGTCCCGGTGAATGCATTGCCCCCGGAGAAATAAGAGAATGCCTCTGTCCTCAATCAATGCCTGCGTGGAAAGAAGTAAAACCGAAGAAGGAATAATAATAAATGAAATATTTTTAAATTGAAAATAAAATAAAATGAAATTTAAAAAAATAAAAAACAATAATTTTTCATCGTCTTCCGGTTTTACGATTATTGAAGCGATGATTGCCGCGGTGGTAATTTCTATCGGTTTAATCGGTGCCTTGACCTTATGTACAATAAGCATGAAATTCGGAAGAATAAGTTTAAATAGAGTTATCGCGGCTAATTTAGCCCAGGAAGGAATAGAAGTGATTAGATCAATGAGAGATAATTATTGGTTAAACGGCGATGATCCTTGGGTTGAATCTCCCTTTAATGCTGATGAAGACGGAATAGTTGTTTGGGATACTTTATCTGGCGATTGGACTTGGGACAGCACAATATCTGAGTCGGATTATTCAAGTAGTTTATCTCAAGTAGGATTTTATTTGGATGCGCAAGGTCGATATATTCAGGGTTCTGGTTCTTCGCAAACTAATTTTTATCGGATTATTGAAATTTTTTCAGCAACGGATTCTGACGGTTATCCTTTTCGCCGGGTTGTTTCTAAAGTTAAGTGGGACGAGGGAGATAAATTTTACGAAATTCAGGTAGAAAATTGGTTGTATGATTGGAAATAAATTGGCATAATAAAAATAGATAAAAAAATTAAACAAAAAAATATGAAAAAACTTAAAAATTTAAAATCGTTCTTTGTATCAAAAATTAAAAAGTCAGGCAGCGCTTTCGTTATTTCAGTTTTTCTAATTTTTATTTTTATTATGTCTGCAACCTCTTTGGCTGTTTGGATGAATTGGAAGTCGTCTGTTTTTTGCGATAAAAGCAAAGGAGTAAAGGAATATTTAATCAAGGATAAGAATATTTCTAATGTACATTTTTCAAAAAAGCCAATAAAATTTAGCGAACCAACAGAATTAACCTCTATAGAAATTAGCAACCTTATTGATAAATCAAAAACGAAAACAAACAAAGAAAAAACCATTTTTAATATAATTCCAAAAGTTTTGCTTAATGGATGGGACAGATCAGAAAATTTTGTTTATAAAGAAGAATGCCAAAAAGAAAAAGAATTTGCTAATGGAAGCTTGGGATATTGTGATGTTAAAAGCTTGGTTAATTCTATTTTTATTTCATGGAGAAAAGAAAATAAAGAAAACGCAGAAAAAAAATTTATGAATGACAGAATTCTTGTTAATGTTTTTGAATTTCCTAATGAAACATACGCTTTTCCAAAAAACATTGTTGAATTGTATCATCTTTCTTCCCAATTGAGAGAATTATACACAATAACTTTTCAGGATAAAATAGTTCAGCGATATGAAATGCTAAAGATGTATAAATTAAAAGAAAGCGATACTGAATTTATTAAAGAGGAATATTATCTTGACGCTTTCAGCATTGATAAATTTGTTATTACTTTGTTTTATGATAAAAAATTCAAAGATCAAGCGGATAATATAACAATGGAAACAATATTAAGAAATATAGATAATATTAAAAAATAAATAACTAAAGGAAATTATTATGAAAAAAACATTTTTAATTTTAATTCCGATTATTTTTCTATTTTGTTTGAACATTGGAATTCAAACGACTTCAGCTTGTGGAAGCTGTGAAAGATGCACATCGCAAAGCTGTGATGAATGGGGAGAAGATTGCGTAGAACACAGTAACTGGGTATGTGATGAAGAAGGCTGTACCGGATATGGAGACATAGCCACCAATTGCCATAATGAATGCGTATCTGGAATGGATTATGTATGTATAGGAGGAATGGATTATGTATGCACAGATTGGAATCCAGGCCAATGTTATGCTTGGAATTATCAGGGAAATTGTTCATTATACGGAGGCGCGTATTGTGAAGAAGGACATTATGAATGCAGCGAATATGGCTGGCATTGTGGTGTATGGGGTTATGTATGCGATTATGATTATGGATGCACAAGTTATGGGTGTGTTTCAGGTCATACAGAAACATGGGAGGAATGTACGCCAAATGATACTTGTGTTGGCGTATGGTCTTGTGATTCCTGCTCTTCTTATTGTTCAGGATCTGATTCAAGCTGTGGATGTACTTCTTGCGTGGATTGTAACGCGCAAGATGGTTGCGTTGGTAATAATTATCATAATTATTCTTGCTCGGGAAATTCCTGCGCGGCTAATATAATTACAAACGCTGCAGGATGCAAAACATGCAATGGCGCGGCTGATTGCACAGATTATAGCGTAGGAGAATGCATTGACGCATCATCTAAAATTGCCAGTATAGGATGTAATGCCGATGGCAGATGTTTTTATACAACAGAATCTGCTCTTGATGGAGGAGCGACTACTCTTCATAATGGAGGGCTTTATCAATATAATTCCTGTGATGGAAGTTATTATCTTCTTTATCAATCTAATGGTCAATCTTGTGAAACTCATTGCGAAGGAAATGAATTATATATTCCTGGAATATGGGAAAGCGGAGTTGGTGAAGGATGCAATTGGAATATAGAATCATGCGGTTCATGCGGTTGCAGTTCTTCCGGATGTGTAGCAGACGGATCGTATGATTGCCCTGATTTTTGCGAGGACAGTAATTTATTTACTAACGGACTTGCATGCGGCGGCAAATGTATTTATATGGAACCCTTGCATTGTGATCATGGCTGCGCCAGTCCGGATTGCGCGTTGGCTCCAGGCGGATGCGCAGCTTCGTGTACCGGCTATACTTGCGGAAACGCAGAATGTTCTGGATGTCCGTTTTGCTCGGTAAGCTGTCCTGATGTTTGCTTTGGTTCAATATTTGAAACAGGCGGTTATGTTTCTAATAATGAAAATAGTAATATGGCTTGTTTTTACGCAAATCAAGAATGGTGCGGTGATGGATGTTGCGCAGGGCCAGGAGATCCTCCGCCTCCGCCTTCCTGTTCTTGGAGTCTTAGAGGATGTGGATTTGGAGGATGTCCAGCTGCTACACATAAGGGAAGAATATGCGTAGGAGTAGGAGGATGTGCTGAAGATGTATGTAGTTTAGGAAGTATTGAATGTGTTTTTGACGCGTCTTGCGGCGGAGGCGGACCAGTGAATAATCCGCCTACTGCTAGAATTGATTGCTTGGATGATCCTTCTAATTCTCCTTCTTGCAATATATATACTGATGAAAATATTACTTTAAAAGGCGGCAATTCTTCTGATTCTGATGGTTTTATTACAAATTATTTTTTCAATATTCCTTCTTTAGGGAGAAGTCAAAATTCTGGCAATCCTGATTTCTTTCTGGGCAATCCAGCAGCAGGCGTTCATATAGCAACTCTTATTGTTACTGATAACAATGGAGCTTCTTCTAATCTTGTTAATAAAAATTTTACTGTTGTCCAAGCTCTTACTGCTGATTTTGATTGGGATCCTGAATTTCCTTTAAGAGATGAAGCAGTTGACTTTACTGATTTGTCAGCCGGAGATATCGTAAGCCGGTTATGGACATTTGAAGACGGAGATATTCCTATTGGTGAAGAAACTAAACAGCATCCTCAAAATATTAAATTTAATTCTCAAGGATCAAAAGAAGTTACGCTTACTATCATAGATAGTTTGTCAAATTCTGCCACTGAAACTAAATATATTGGTGTAAAAATTCCTATGCCGGATTGGAGAGAAACGCATCCGAAACAAGAAAAAGAAAAGAAATATAAACCTAAAACAGAAAACATATTTAATGATCCGTTTTTGATTTTTGCTTCTTTGATTGAATATTTTGAAGGGTAAAATCTAAACAATGAAAAAATTTTTTAAAAAAAATGAGAACGAAAAAGGACTCACTTTAGTTGAACTGCTTATGTCAGCGGCGATTTTTTCTATTTTAATATTATCAGCGACCGGTATTTTTGTTAAAATAATGAATGTCCAGAAAAAAGCTCTTGCTATTCAGGAAGTCCAGGATAATATTTCTTACACAATGGAAATGATTTCCAAAGAAATTAGAATGATGAGTGAAATTACCACTAAAAATACTGCTTTAGATACTCTTTCATTTAAAAATTCAAAAGAAAAAGATATAGTTTATAGTTTAATTGATGGACAATTAATGCGGAAAGAAGGAATAGAAGATTCACAGACAATTACTTCTTCAAATGTTACCGTAAGCGATTTAACTTTTTATGTAAATAATTGGGATACAACAAGCGGACCTCAACCAATGGTGACGATTAATCTTGTGATGGAAATTTCTGACGGCAATTTTGGAAAAGCCCAAGCAAGATTGCAAACAACTTTAAGCGGGAGAATCTATGAGAATTAAAATTCCAAGAGTTCAACTCTTGGATATCCAAGAGTTGAACTCTTGGAATTTTACTCTTGGAATTTTACTCAAAAAATTATGTTTCTTAAGCGGTTGGAAATCGTTGGATTCAAGTCGTTCGTCCAAAAGGCGCGGCTTGATTTTTCTTTAAACGAACAAAATAAAAAAAATATTACTGCTATTGTCGGGCCCAACGGATCTGGAAAATCAAATTTAGCTGACGCACTCCGCTGGGTTCTTGGCGAACAAAGCCCAAAACTTCTAAGAATTAAAAAAACAGAGGATGTTATTTTTGCTGGCTTGGGAAATCGCTCCAGAATCGGAACAGCTTTTGTTTCAGTTGTTTTAGACAATGAAAGTGGACAAATTCCTTTGGATTACAAAGAAATAATGATTTCCAGAAAATTTTCCAGAAACGGAGAAAGTGAATATTTAATCAACAAAAAAAAAGCGCGGCTTGCCGATATTGTTGAATTAACCATTCAAGCGGGAATCGGCCGGCGTGGATACAGCGTTATCGGGCAGGGGATGGCTGATAGTATTCTTTCGGCTTCGCCAAGCGAACGAAAAGCAATTTTAGAAGAAGCCGCCGGAGTAAAACAATATCAATTTAAAAAGGAGCAAGGACTGAAAAAATTGGAAGCGACAAAAAGAAATCTAATCAGAGTTTCGGATTTGCTGAATGAAGTTGCGCCCCGGCTCCGCTCTTTAAAACGGCAGGCAAATAAAGCAAGAAGGAAAGAAGAAATTGAAAAAGAATTGAGAACAAAGCAAAATCAATGGTATGGATTTTATTGGAAAGATTTGGCTGAACAATATTCCAAACTAAATCAAGAAGAAAATAAAATAAAGAAACAGATATTTCAGGCGATGGAAGAAGTTGAAAAAGCCGAGAAAAAAATTCAAGAAGAAAAAGAAAAAAGCAAAGATAGTCGCCAAATGGATTCAAAATTTTCCCAGGAACTGGAAATTTTGTTTAATTGTCGGAATAATCTGCAAAAAGAGCTGGCGATTAATGAAGGACGGTGGGAAGCCAGAAAAGAAATTGAAAATTTCGCGGAAAAAGAAGAGAAAACTTTTTCCAATCAAGCGCCGGCTTCGGTTGATTTGAATTTTATCAAAGAGCAATTGGAAAAATTAAACAGAGATTATGAAAAAATTTTAATTCTTTTTAAAAAAGCAGAGGAAGAAAAAAACTGGAGCAGAGCAAAAATTTTTCTTAATAAAATTGGCGAAGGATTAAAAAAAATTGTTAAAGAAATAAATCCTGATAGAAATGTGGAAATTTCTAATGAAGAAAAATTAGGGCAATCGCAAAATATAAAAAATGAAAAGAAACATGAAAATTTAAAAGCGGAACATTTGCAGAAAGAATTAAAAGATAAAATCGGACAGATACAAGATGATTTAGAAGATAAAGAAAATGAGATTAAAAAATTGCAGGCGGAAATTTTTCAAACCAATGAAAAAGAAAGAGCGGCTCGGGAAAAATTTTTTGATTTTGAAAGCGAATCCCGCCGAAAACAAAATGAATTAGAAAAAAATAAAGATAATTTAAGAACGATTGAAGTGGAAAAAGCGAGAATTGAAACCAACAGGGAAAATTTGTCGGATGAAATTAAAAGAGAGCTGGGAAATTTAAACTGCCTTGAGCGTTATGAAAAAAACGAAAATAGCGAATTTGACGAGGAAAAATTAAAAGGAGAAATTGAAAAATTAAAAGCGGAATTTTTTACTGTCGGCGGAATTGATCTGATAGTCATTCAGGAATATGAAGAAACTGAAGAGCGCTATAATTTTCTATCAGGGCAGCTGAAAGATTTAGAAGAAGCGTCTGATTCTTTAAAGCGAATTGTCGCGGAATTGGAAGATAAAATTGAATCGCTTTTTTCAGAGGCCTTTCGAGAAATAAACAAGGAATTTAATAAATATTTTAGAATAATTTTTAGCGGCGGCATAGCACGGCTTCAATTGAGCAAAATTGTTAATAATTCAGAAAAAGAAACTGATTCTTCGGATGAAACAAATTCTCAAAATAAAGAAATTGGAGAAAATTCTGATAAATCGGAGAAAAAAAGAAAAGATAGCGGAGTTGAAATTATTGCTGTTCCTCCCGGAAAAAAAGTCAGGGATTTAGCAATGCTTTCCGGCGGTGAACGAGCGTTGGCTTCAATCGCTCTTTTGTTTGCTATTATTTCGCATAATCCTCCGCCTTTTTCAATGTTGGACGAAGTGGACGCGGCTCTTGATGAAGCCAATACCCGGCGTTTTGCCAAAATCTTAAAAGAACTTTCCCAAAAAACCCAATTTATTGTTGTTACTCATAATCGCGAAACAATGCGCCAAGCGTCAACGCTTTACGGAATAACTACTGGCGGCGACGGAATTTCAAAAATTCTTTCAGTAAAATTAGATGATGTTAAAAAAAACGGAAAAGTGGAAAAAACTTGACCCTGTTCCAATCCCACCCCGTTCTATAAATTTATAGAACGGGGCACAAAGCACAACTTTTATTTTAAGATAAACGAAAGGCGAAGCCGCCTCACGGCTCTGTATCTCTATATATAGTAAATCTTGCAATAGGATTGAAACGGGGTTGACAGATTTAACGCAATAAGTTATATTTAAAATACAATGTTTATAATAATTATTAAATTGTAATTGTATTATTTTTTTTTATGTTAAAAATAAGATTTGTTAGAGTAGGAAAAAAGAATAAACCTTTTTTTAGAATTGCTGTAGGTGATTCAAGGAGAACGCCAAAAGGAAAATTTATTGAAAAATTAGGTTATTATAATCCTCTTAAAAAAGAAAAATCAATAAATAAAGAGCGGGTTTTGCATTGGCTTTCTAATGGCGCCCAATGTTCAGATACGGTTCATAATTTATTGGTTTCTTTGGAAATTATTAAAGGCCCGAAAAGAAAAATTAAAATTAAATCTAAAAAGTCCTCTTCCGCTGAAGCTACGGCGTATAAAAAGTCTGCTGACGATAAAGCTGTGGCGGAGAAGAAATCCGTTGATGATAAAATTGTAACGGATGAAAAAGAGAAAAAACCTGAGGAAATAAAAGAGAAAGAAAAAAAAGAACCCAAAGAAATAAAAGAGAAACCTGTTGATGTTTCCGATGAAACTGTAGCGGAGAAGAAAGAGGAAAAATCTGAAGCGCAAACTGAAGAAGTCAAAGAAAAAAAGAAAGAAGATAGAAAAGAAACGGAAGCAAAAGAAGAAAAATAAATAATTACTTTATTTTATTATCGGCCAGAAAGCATAAACATTTTTTCACTTCACTGACATAAAAGTTCCACAAAAAAATGCTTATACTTTCTGGTTTCTTGGAAGCATATTTTTTTATAAAAAGCGAGAGAAAACATATGAAAACAAAGGAATTAAGGGAAAAATCTGATAAAGAATTAAAACATTTACTTGATGAATCAAGGGGAAAGAAAGTCAAGCTGAATTTTGATTTGTCCGGAAGAAATTTAAAAAATCATCAGGAAATCAGAAAAACAAGAAAAACAATCGCTAAAATTTTGACGATATTAAAAGAGAAAAAAGAATAATTTTTTGGAAAGTTAATCGCTCGGAAAGTAATTTTTAAGAGACGCAAGTTTGCTTCCTGCGAGCAAACTTGCTAAACTTTCGGCAAAATTCTTACCCTCCTAAATCAGGAGGGTAAGACCAAGCAATTTTGCCTCAAGATTCTCTTAAAAATTACATTTCCTCGCTTTTGTTTTTTATAACAAGATTGAAATAAAACAATGGAAAACAATAAACAAAAAAAGAATATTAGGACGAAAAAGGGAATTGTCGTTTCAGATAAAATGGATAAAACGGCTGTTGTTGCTGTGGAAAGATTGAAGGTGCATTCAAAATACAAGAAGAGAATTAAAATAACCAAAAAATACAAAGCGGATAATCCGGAAAATAAATTTAAAGTTGGAGACAAAGTGACAATTATTGAAAGTCGGCCATTAAGTAAGGATAAACGATGGAAAATAATAGCAAATTGAAAATTGAAAAATCAAAGTGTAAAATGACAATTTAAAATGTTAAAATGGAATTTACCCTATTAAATCTTTCGCCTTTGGCGAAAGAAAATCAAAGATTTTATTTAACAGGGTGAATTTAAAAACTATTTTAACATTATCTAATTTTGAACTTTAATTTGTCATTTTGATTTTTGATTTTTACATTTTGAATTTTTATTATGATTCAACAAGGAAGTAAATTAAAAGTAGCTGATAATTCAGGGGCTAGAATAATTGAATGCATTAAAGTCCTTGGAGGCACAAGAAAACGATACGCTAAAATCGGCGATATTATTGTTGTCTCAATAAAAGAAGCTGAACCGCGCGGAACAGTAAAAAAAGGGGAAAAAGCCAAAGCGGTGATTGTCCGCCAGAAAAAATCCCTTAGGCGAAAAGACGGAAGCTATATCCGTTTTGATGATAATGCCGGGGTGATTGTTGAGAAAGACAAGCAGCCGCGGGCAACCAGAATTTTCGGTCCGATCGCTCGTGAATTGCGCGAAGCTGGTTTTAATAAAATAGTTTCATTGGCGCCGGAAGTATTATAAGTTGAAAGTCCATAAAGTTGCAAAGTCAAAAGTTAAATTTTCCTTACGGAAACTTATGAAAATTAAAAAAAATGACAATATAATAGTTATTAGCGGAAAAGATCGCGGCAAAAAAGGCAAAGTGATTAAGGTTTTTTTAGATGCCGGCAAAATTCTGATTGATGGAATAAATTTAATTAAAAAGCATAACCGTCCGAAAAAATCCGGAGAAAAAGGGCAGATTATTGAAGCGCCTTCTCCCATTGATGTTTCTAATGTAAAAATTATTTGTCCCAAATGCGGTAAGCCGTCACGGATTGGATATAATTTAACTAAAGCGGGAAAATTTAGAATGTGTAAAAAATGCGGACAAACAATATAATAATATGTCTAGATTACAAGAAAAATATAAAAAAGAAATTATTCCTGCGATGAAGAAAAAATTTGGATATCGCAATGATTTAGCTGCGCCTAAAATAGAAAAGGTGTCTGTTAATATTGGCACTGGACGGGCATTGTCCGACGCGAAAATTTTTGAAGAAATTGTTAATGATTTATCTCTTATTACCGGACAGAAACCAGTCAAGCAAAAAGCGAGAAAATCTATTTCTTCTTTTAAAATAAGAGAAGGAATGATTGTCGGAGTAATGGTAACTTTACGCGGACAAAGAATGTATGAATTTATTGATCGTTTAGTAAGTATAGTTTTGCCGCGTGTAAGGGATTTTCGAGGTTTGGAGAAAAAATCGTTTGATGGAAAAGGAAATTTTAATATTGGTGTTAAAGAGCACATTGTTTTTCCGGAAATTAATCAGGAAAATGTAAGAAATATTTTTGGTCTGGAAGTTTCTGTTGTGACAACAGCAAAAACTGATAAAGAAGGAGAAGAACTGTTGCGTTTATTCGGATTTCCAATCAAAGAATAAAAAATATTATGGCAAAAACATCACAAATCGCAAGAGCAAATAAAAAACCTAAATTTTCAACCCGCATTGTGCGGCGATGTTGGCGTTGCGGCAGAAAACATGGATTTATCCGCGATTTTGGTTTATGCCGAATTTGTTTTCGTGAAATGGCAAGCAAGGGGGAGATACCGGGAGTTAAAAAATCATCGTGGTAGTAAAAATTGAAAATTGAAAAATCAAAGTGTAAAATGACAATGTAAAATGTAAAAAATAATTTTTATATTTAGTTAATTTTAAATTTTGATTTTTAAATTTTAAATTTTTATGACAGATCCAATTAGCGATATGCTTACGAGAATAAGAAATGCTCAAATGATTGGGCATTCTAAAGTAATTATTCCTTTTTCAAGGTTTAAATTGGCATTGGCTGAAATTTTAAAGCAAGAAAATTATATTGATGAAGTTAAAACAAAAAAAGGAGCGAAATTTGATAATTTAGAAGTCACTTTAAAATGTTCAGACGGAATTAACGAGATTGAAGGATTAGAAAGGGTGAGCAAGCCAGGCCAAAGAATTTATTCTGAAGGGAAAAAAGCGCCGCGGGTAAAACAGGGGCATGGTATAGCTGTTATTTCCACTTCGCAAGGATTGATGACAGACAGAGAAGCAAGAAAGAAGGGAATTGGCGGAGAAGTGGTTTGTAGGATATGGTAATAAAAATGTAAAGTTGAAAAATCAAAAATCAAAATGACAGTGTAAAATTAAAAATTGACTAATGTTAAAATAATTTTTAATTTATTTCATTCTAACATTTTGCTTTGTCATTTTACATTTTGATATTTACATTTTAATTTTTTTTATGTCTCGTATTGGCAAACAACCTATTAAAGTATCTCAGGGAACGGAAATAAAAATTGAAGGAGATACAATCAAAGTAAAAGGTTCTAAGGGAGAGCTTTCTTTTGAGATGCCTTCAGAAATTAAAGCGGAGGTAAAAGAAGATAATATTTTAATCTCGCCGAAAAATAAAGAAGTGGAACAAAACGAATCAGCTGGCAAAAAAGCAAATGAAGCAAGTGCTCTTTGGGGATTGACGAGAGCGCTGATATTTAATATGGTAAAAGGAGTAACCGAGGGATTTGAAAAAAAATTAGAAATTCAAGGAGTTGGCTACAAAGCTTTAATGCAGGGAAATAAATTGGTGATGCAATTAGGATTTTCTCATCCAGTTGAAATGGAAGCGCCCGAAGGAATTGAATTAAAAGTTGAAAAAAATATTATTATCGTTTTTGGAATTGATAAGCAAAAAGTCGGTCAGACAGCGGCAAAAATTAGGGATTTTAAAAAACCGGAACCTTACAAAGGAAAGGGAATAAGATATGAAGGAGAGAAAGTGAGGAGAAAAGCAGGAAAGAAAGCGGTAGCAAGTGAGAAATAAAATTATAGAATATTATGTTAAAAAAACAGCAAAAACATATAA
>DAOWLE010000017.1 GCA_030643545.1 bacterium
AAGAACTTTTTTGATTTTGTTTTGCTTTAATATGGAAACCAATGCGCCGCCTCGGGAATTTTTATTGATTTTTTTATCTCTTGAAAAATTTATCACCTGATCAACTTTTGCTTCTTTCTTCGCTCCATTAAATTCCAAATCATTGATATAAATTATTTTTTTCTTATTTTTCTCAAGATATATAAAATCAGTTAAAGACAAAAAACCCGTTACATAAAACATATTCGCGTCTTGAGAACTATTTGCGATGATTAATTTTGCCGGCATAATTTGAAATTATTGTAAATTATAAAATAAAAGCAGATGTCGCCCTGAGCTTGTCAAAGGGTTATTGATTTTCAGGATAAAATGTCTATTCTTCGACAGGCTCAGAATGACATTTTATCCTTTTCGTAATTCAGAGTATTTTGTAATTCAAAACATTTAAAAAATTGACAATTATTTTTTAATCTGTTAAAGTTTTAATCAATAGGGGGTGATATAAAAAAGATGGGCGCAGCAGCAGCCATGTTCGTAGACGCGGAATAGGCACTTGATGAAAAAAGAAGACAAGGATTCCCATAAACGACAATTAGAAGAAGTAAAGAAGAATCCGCTGACTGGGATTGCCAATCTCAGCAGAAACCGCAAAAGCGAATTAAGAATATCGCCCGATAAAAAAAGTCGGGAATCAAAATTTGGGGGGGATACTTTCAAGGTGAAAACAAAAAATATTTTTTACCCCTTCACAACACTAGCAGATTAGAACAAAATCAAAATAGTTCTCATCTGCTTTTTTCTTATTGAAAAAATCAAACCCCAACCACAATCTCATCCCCTTTTCCTTTCACAAAAACTTTATCGTTTTCTTTGATTTCCCCTTGAATCATTTTCTTTGCCAAAGGATTAAGAACCATTGTCTGGATAGTCCGCTTTAAAGGACGGGCGCCATAAAACGGATCAAATCCTTTTTTGACCAAAATTTCCTTGGCTGATTTGTCAACATTGATTTTGATTCGTTTTTCTGACAATCTCTCCTGGATTTTTTTAATCTGCAAATCAACAATTTTCATCATCTCGGTTTTTCCTAAATTATTAAAGACAATAATATCGTCAACGCGGTTTAAAAATTCCGGACGGAAATATTTTTTCAACGCCTCCCTGATTTTTTCCTTCATATTTTTCTTTTCCTCGCCATGAGAACTTATTCTATTGGCAAAGCCAAGCCCGGCAAACTCGCGGGCGATTTCATTGCCGATATTTGAAGTCATAATAATAATCGTATTTTTAAAATCAACTATTCTGCCTTTTGCGTCAGTCAGCCGCCCATCGTCAAGAATTTGGAGAAAAACATTGAAAATTTCCGGATGGGCTTTTTCAATTTCATCAAAGAGAACAATACTGTAAGGTTTTCTGCGAATTTGTTCGGTTAATTGCCCGCCTTCTTCATAGCCGACATAACCCGGCGGCGAACCAACCATTCTGGCAACTGTATGTTTTTCCGCGTACTCGCTCATATCCAAACGGACAATCGCGTCTTCGTCGTTAAACATAAAAAACGCCAGCGCTTTTACCAATTCTGTTTTTCCCACGCCAGTCGGCCCGGTGAAAATAAACGAAGCGATCGGACGGGTTTCCTCGCAGACACCGGCGCGAGCCCGGCGAATCGCGTCAGAAACCGCGGCAATCGCATGGGACTGTCCAATGATTAGCTTGCTTAAATCCTCTTCCATATGAGATAATTTTATCGCTTCGCCTTCAAGCATTTTTTCCACTGGAATTCCGGTCCAGCGCGCGACAACCCGGGCGACATCTTCTTCAGTCACTTCTTCTTTAAGAATCGCTCTTGTTTTTTGGACTTCAATTAATTTTTTCTGCGACACTTTAATTTTCTTTTCCATTTCTGGAATCAACCCATGGCGAATCTCAGCGACTTTTTGCAATTCTCCTTTTCGTTCGGCAATTTCCGATGACTGGCGAAGCTGGTCAATTTCTTTTTTCATTTTCCGAATTTCCGAAATAACCTCTTTTTCTTTTTTCCATTGGATTTCCAACGACTGGCTTTCTTCTTTCAGCTCGGCTAATCTTTTATTGATTTTTCTCAATCGCTCGCGGGACGCCTTGTCTTTTTCTTTTGAGAGCGCCCGCTTTTCAATTTCATGGGTAATCATTTCCCTTTTTAATTTATCAAGCTCAATCGGCATACTGTCAATTTCCATCCGCAAAGCCGAAGCCGCCTCGTCCATTAAATCAACTGCTTTGTCCGGCAAAAATCTTCCGGAAACATACCGGTTAGAAAATGTCGCCGCGGCAACCAAAGCTCCGTCAGTAATTCTCACTCCGTGATGGACTTCATATTTTTCTTTTATCCCGCGCAAAATGGCAATGGAATCTTCCACGGAAGGTTCGGCGGCGTAAACCGGCTGGAAACGCCGTTCAAGAGCCGCGTCTTTTTCAATATATTTTTGATACTCGCGAAAAGTTGTCGCGCCGATACAGTGTAATTCGCCGCGCGCTAAAGCCGGCTTCAGCATATTTGAAGCGTCCATTGAACCTTCCACGGCTCCGGCTCCGACCAAAGTGTGAAGCTCGTCAATAAAAAGAATAATTTTTCCGGCTGACTGGTCAATTTCTTTTAAAACCGCTTTGAGCCGATCCTCAAATTCTCCCCGAAACCGCGAGCCGGCGATTAAAGAACCCAAATCCAAAGCAATTACTTCTTTGTCTTTTAATGTCTCCGGCACATCGCCATCAACAATTCTTTGCGCCAGACCTTCAACAATTGCCGTCTTTCCGGTTCCGGCTTCACCGACAACAACCGGATTATTTTTTGTTCTTCGGGAAAGAACCTGCATCACTCTACGAATTTCATCGTCCCGTCCGATTACCGGATCTAATTTTTCCTGGCGCGCAAGTTCCGTTAAATTGCGCGCGTATTTTTTTAAAACCTGATATTTCGCTTCCGGCTCGGGCGAGGTGACTTTTTGCCCGCCCCTTACTTCGGTTAAAACTTTTAAAATCGCTTCATAAGTAATTCCGGCGTCCGTTAAAATCATTTTCATTTTCGCCTCATTTTTTGCCATTGCCAAAAATAAATGCTCGGTGGAAATATATTCATCATCAAGATTCTCTGTTTCGTGCCTGGCTTGCTGGATAATCGCGCCGACTTCCGGAGCAAGATAAACCTGCCCCTGAATAGCAGGACCAGTCACTTGCGGAGTATTTTTTATTTCATTTTTAATTTGCTCGGTAAGAATATCAACGTCAATATTTATTTTTTTTAAAATAGACAAAACCGTCCCGTCTTTTTGGGAAATCAAAGCCAATGCTAAATGAGCAGGCCCAACCTGCTGTTGATTATTTTGCGTAGCGATTTCCTGCGCCCGCAAAAACGCTTCCTGCGATTTAGTTGTAAAACGATTTAAGTCCATAATAAAAATTTAAAAAATATTCATTCCCCTCTTGAGAGGGGTTAGGGGTGTGTAATTTCTCCCCCTTTTTAAAGGGGGATTAAGGGGGATTTTAATTTATTCCCCTCTTGAAAGGGGTTAGGGGTGTGTTTTTTTTCTTTCTTTATTTCCATTCTAACATTTTTTTATTAAAAGTCAAAAAAAGAACTGGATTATAAACCAGTTTCTTTTTTTAAAATTTCAAAAATCTTTTTTCTCTTCTCTATTCTTTCACGTTTTCAAGCACCTCTTTCCTATATTTTTCAACTTCTTCTTTTACGATTGCTGAGAACAAATCAGGATTTTTTTCTTCTAAATAATCATTGGCTTGTTTTTCTCCCTGGTTTTTAAGAATGCCGTTTAATTCTTTTGCTTCTTCATCGCTTAAATTCTTAATCGCTCTAAGGATAACTCGTTTGTAGGCTATTTCAGACATTTTCATTATTAGTTCCTGTTTTTTTTCTTCTGATAAATTTTCTAATCCTAATTCGTCAATAATTGTTTTTATTTTTTTTTGAGGTTCCATATAAGTTCCTTTCTTTTTTAATTAATTTGGTTTTTGATTGGTTAGGTTTGTTTTTTGATTTGATTTGATTATTTTTATTTTACTCTCTTTCTAATTCTTCTAATTTCTCCTCGAGTTTTGATAGTGATAGCGTAAATCCCACCATTGCAGCTATTGCAACAAATGGCATTAAGCCCTCAATCCCAGGTTCAACGCCAAGTACTTCAACTTTATAAGCCTCATATAAAGTGTCAGCTATACCTGCGCCTGCAGTTGATACCAATACACCCGTAGGATGTTCTGTTAAAAATTTTAATACAGCAATACTCACTTTTTTAAGATTTTCTTTCGCCTTTCCCACAAGACTTTCAAAAATTTTCTTTTTTTCTTCTGGCAAATCTTCTTTTTCTTGATTAACTTTTTCTTCTTGAATTTCTAAAAGATGATTTATTCCCTCTAATTTTCCTTCAAGTATTTCTTTTTTTTCTTCAATTTTTGCTCCAAACTTTTCTTCTTTAGTTTCAAGTTTTTCTTTTTTAGCTTCAAGCTTTTCTTTTCTATTTTCAAGCTTTTCTTTTCCTTTTGGCATTAATTTTGTTTCCTCTCCTGTTTTAATTTCTGCTTCGCCAACTTCATCTTTATTTTCATCTCCTTCGCCTAAACCTTGAGGCGTTTTTTCGGGCGCCTTTTGAGGATTAAATCCTGCATCTTCAATACCCATATTTTTATTTCCTTTCCGCCATTTTAAAAATGGCTTTTAAAAAATTATTAAATTTCTTCAAATCTGCTAATCTGTCATCCCGAACTTGTTTCGGGATCTATTTAAAAATCCCCCTAACCCCCTTTAAAAAGGGGGAAAATTAAATTCTGAAATGAATTCAGAATGACAACGATTCTTCAAACTTATTATCAGTATAGCACATTTTGCACAAAAAGTCAAATTTTATTGCTGGTTTTGGAATCTAAATGAAAAAAAAATTATGAAAACGAAAAGTAACACTATTAAAATTATCGGATAATTTCTATACTGCTCTATAGATTTTATACGATAATAATTCTACGGATTTATAGCAAAAGACATAATTATTTAAACATTCTTGAAGGCGACATTGGCCAATGTCGCCTTCAGAAGATTACATACTGTCTAAACATTTATATCAGATATTATATCATCACATCAATAATTTTGAAATTTCTTCGGCGAATTCCTGGACTGCGTCCGGACCGTTGGCAGTAACAATTTTTCCGTCAATAGTCACGCCATTTGTCCGCCCGTCCTGCCAGATTGCTCCGCCATCCTGAAGAATTTTAACCGCGCTTTTATCCAAAGCCGTTGACCAAACCGTAGCCTCTCTGCCTTTAAGAATTCCCGCTTTGGCTAAAATCGCCGGCGCAATGCAAATCGCTCCGATAACTTTGTCTTTTTCAAACGCCTCGCGGATAATTTGATGAACCCGGGCATTTTCAAAATAATCCTGCGCCCCTGAACCGCCGATAAGAATAATCGCGTCAAAACCGTTCACCTGAAAATCATCTAAAGTTAAGTCAACTTCCACTTCTCCACCTTGTGTTCCGATTGCCGTTCCTGTTTGAGAGCTTACCGTAACAACTTCCGCCTCTTGTTTTTTAAAAATTCCTTTTGGAATAAAATACTCTTCATCCCGAAAATTTTCAAAAGCGATTACTAAAGCAATTTTTTTAGAATGTAAATTTTCCATTTTTCCTCCTTTTTAATTTAATTTTTAAATTTATTTTTTAACTCTAATTATAAAATACCTTATTTTTACGCTGCCGTCAACTCCATCTAAAAGATATTTTATTTCCTTTTTTAAAAAAACAATGCTATAATAAAGAAAATAATTAATTAATTTTTGCAATCAATATTTTGCAATCAAAGGAGAAAAAAAATGGCAAAAATCACTATCAACGGCTTTGGCCGAATCGGACGGCCGGCTTTAAAAGTAATATTAGACAAACATCCTGATTTGGAAATCGTTGCCGTTAATGATTTAACCGACACAAAAACTCTGGCACATCTTTTTAAATATGATTCTAATTATGGAATTTATGAAAAAGATGTTGAATATGATGACGAACATATTATTATAGACGGCAAAAAAATAAAAGTATTTGCACAGAAAGATCCGGAGCTTTTACCGTGGAAAGATTTGGAAGTTGATGTTGTTTTGGAATGTACGGGATTTTTTAGGGACAGTGAAGGCGCCGGAAAACATTTAAAAGCAGGAGCAAAAAAAGTAATTATTTCCGCACCGGCAAAAAGCGAAGAAATTCCCACTTTTGTTTTGGGAGTGAATGAAGAAAAATATAATTCAAAAAAAGATGATATAATTTCCAATGCTTCCTGCACAACAAATTGTTTGGCTCCCGTGGTAAAAGTTTTAAACGATAATCTGGGAATTGAAAAAGGAGTGATGACAACAATTCACAGTTACACAAATGATCAGAAAATCTTGGATTTGCCGCATAAAGATTTGCGAAGAGGTCGCGCGGCAGCAATGTCAATTATTCCAACGACAACCGGCGCAACAAAAGCAGTCATTCAAACTATTCCTGAATTAGAAGGAAAATTAGACGGAATGGCAATGCGCGTGCCGACTCCAGTTGTTTCTATTGTTGACTTCGTGGCAACAGTAAAAAAATCTACCAATATAGATGAAGTGAATAATTTATTCAAAGAAGCGGCGAAAAATAATCTCAAAAATATTTTAGCTGTTTCAGAAGAAGAATTAGTTTCCATGGATTTTAAAATGAATAAATTTTCTTCAATTGTAGATTTGCCGCTGACAATGGCCAATGAAAATCTAATCAAAGTTTGCGCTTGGTATGACAATGAATGGGGATATGCTTGCCGTTTGGTTGAAATGGCGGAATATATTTCGAAAAAATAACAGAAAAAAAATATGATAGCTTCTTTAAATGGAAAAATTATCTTAAAAGAAGAAAATTTTATTGTCTTGGAAGTTAACGGAATCGGCTTTAAAATTTTTACCAAAAGCGGCGAACTGGGGAAAGAAATAAAGTTTTTTACCAAACTTTTTTTGCAGAGAGACACTATCGTGCTTTTTGGATTTGAAAAAATTGAAGAACTGGAAATGTTTGAATTGCTTTTAACCGTTTCCGGAATCGGTCCGCGTTCATCAATGGAAATTTTATTTTTAAGCTCTCTTAAGTCAATCAAGTCGGCTATCGCCAATAAGCAAAAAAATTTTTTAAGCAAAGCTAAGGGAATTAGCAAAAAAACCGCGGAAAGGATAATTATTGAGTTGAAGGACAAATTAAAAAAACATAAAGGAGATAATGAAGAATTTTTTTCTCAAGACGATGAAGCTATTGATGCTTTAGTTAATTTAGGTTATACTAGAAATCAGGCAAAGCAAGCATTGGAAAAAGTTCCAGATGAAATAAAAGATATAGGACAAAGAATAAAAATAGCTTTGAAAAATTTAAAGAAATAGTAAAATTATGGCAAAAGATTATTACAATATTTTAAATGTTCCGCGAAACGCATCCGGCGATCAGGTGAAACGGGCATATCGCCGCTTGGCAAACCAATATCATCCTGACAAAAAAGGCGGCGATGAAAAAAAATTCAAAGAGATAAACGAGGCCTATCAAATTCTTTCAGACCCGGCGAAAAAACAGCAGTACGATCAATTTGGAACGACCTTTGAACAATCTCAAAGTCAAGACCAAGGCGGATATTCCGGTTTTAACGGCTTTCAGGATTTTTCCGGATTTGCTGATACTTTCAGCGGTTTTAAACAAAAACAAGGACAAACCGAATATAATTTTGGCGGATTTGAAGATATTTTCCAGGATATTTTTGGCTTTGGGGCAAAAAAAGGCGGGGTTCAAAAAGGAGAGGATATTTCTGTTGATTTAGAATTAACTTTAGAAGAAGCGGCTCAAGGGAAAATAGAAGAAATTGAAATTTATAAAAGAGTAGTTTGTCCAAAGTGTAAAGGCGAAGGAGTTGAGCAGGGATCTTCCTTTAAAACTTGTTCTCAATGCCAGGGAAAAGGCGAAGTCAAAACAACTCAAAGAACTGTATTTGGAAGTTTTGTAGCGGCGAGAATTTGTCCTCAATGCCATGGAGAAGGAAAAATTCCTGAAAAGTCCTGCGGTAATTGCGGAGGCGACGGCAGGATAAGAAATAATGAAAAAATTAAAATAAAAATTCCGGCTGGAATTGACAACAGAGGAACATTGCGGCTTTCCGGGTTGGGAGACGCGGGTAAGCGCGGAATTCAGCCGGGCGATTTATACGCAACAATTCATATTAAAAAACATCCATATTTTGAAAGAAAAGGAGACGATATCTTTTGTCAAACAAAAATTTCCTTTACACAAGCTACCTTAGGTGATAAAATAAAAGTGCCAGCTTTAGAAGGCGAAGTTTCTTTGAAAGTTCCGGCTGGAATTGAGTCCGGACAGATTATTCGTTTGAAAAGCAAGGGCATTACTCATTTAAGAAATCGCGGGAAAGGAGATGAATTCGTTAAAATAATTGTTAAAACGCCGAAGCGATTCAGCCGCAAAGCAAAAGAATTACTAAAAGATTTAAAAAAAGAAGGGTTATAAAATTATTTAGAATATAAAATTAAATTTTAAATCATAGATAATAAATCATTTTTTATGAAAGTAAATTATCTTTCAAAGAATATTGGAAACGAAAACAAAATTCCTGAAAATATAACTATCAGAACAATGCAGTCTGATTTAGCCCGACTAAAAGAAATATCAAAACGAAAACCAACAGAAATATTAAAAGGATTGCCAAATAAAATGTCAGAAGTGAATTTAAAAGAAGAATTAAACGATTTTTATCCGAAAAAGCCGTTAAAAAAAACGACTGGAGAAAAAATCAAGAAATCTTCTTCTTTTTTGAGTTTCCATAAAAAAACGGCTCCGCCCGCTCAATTGCCAGCAGAAAAATCTGAAAAAGAATTGGGAAATATTCAACAGCAACCTTCCGCAAAAATTTCTTTTAACGGCGAGAAAAAAAAGCAGGGTATTAATATTACAGAAAAAAAAGATAAGAATGTCAAATTTTCTATCCCAGATCAACCTTTGAAAAAGAAAAAAGGAAATATTACAATTAGCAATACGATTAGTGGCGTAAACGCGGCCAACGGTTTAGAAAAAAAACCAAAAGCAAAAAAAAAAGGTAAAAAGATTATTTTAATCGTTGTTTTAATTATAATTTTAATTTGCGCCGGATTAGTTTTTTATAATTTCTTTATCCTTCAGAATAAAAATGATGAAATTACATCTCCGACAGAAGAAATAAAAGAGCCAAGTGGAGAAAAGCTAGAAAGTATAATACCAAAGATACCATTTATTCCAAATTTTTTAAAACCAGAAATTCCGACAATTCAACCTTTTATTTCAATAAAAGAAATTTTCAGTTTTGAAGTTTCTTTTGATAAAGAATTTGATTTAATAACTGTTTTAAGCAATTATCTAGAAACATTGGAAGAAATTCCTGAGACAGCGTTAGTTGAAATAAATGATGGGGATAAAAAAGTTGATTTAGAAAAATTATTTCAAAAAATTAATATTAAAATTCCTGAAGAAATAACAGATAATCTCTCAAAAAATAATTACGCTTTGATATTTTTTAATCTTGAAAACGAAAATAGATTAGCAATAGTGGCTGAAATTAATAATGGCAATATAGAAAAAATTAAAAAAAATATCAGCCAATGGGAAACAACGATGATAGATGATTTAGAATTATTGTTTTTAAAAACAGAAATAGGTTTTCCATCCACGGCTAATTTCCAGGAAAATACTTACAAAGGAATTAAAATCCGTTATATGAATTTTTCCAAGCCGAATATTACGATTGATTATGCTTTTGTTAATGATAAATTAATTCTTGCCACTTCAAAAAAAAGCATTTATAAAATTATTGATATTTTAAAAAAATAAATATGGAAACAAAAAAAATTAAAATTTTAATTATAGAAGATGAAAAAGCTCTTGTGAATGTTTTAGAAAAAAAACTTCTCTATGAAGGATACGAAGTTTCTGTCGCGTGCGACGGACAAGAAGGAATGCACAAAGTAAAAGCGACTAATCCGAATTTAATTTTACTTGATATTGTAATGCCAAAAATGAATGGTTTTGAAGTTTTAGAAAATTTAAAAAAAGATAAAAAAATTTCTTCAATTCCGGTGATTGTTCTTTCTAACTCCGGCTATAGCGTAGATTTGGATAAAGCGCTGGATTTGGGAGCAGTTGATTATTTAGTTAAAGCTGAATTTGATCTGGATGAAGTAGTTAAAAAAATAGAAGAAATTATCGGCAAGGAAAATTTTCCAAAAGAAGAATTAAAAGATAAAGAAAAACAAAATTTAAGCCAAGAAATTTTTTCTCAAGATAATAATGGCCTTAAAAAAATTCTAATTGTTGAAGACGACAAATTTTTAAGGGATTTATGCTTAAGAAAATTAGAAAAAAACGGCTTTAAAGTTTCAACTGCGTTTGATGGTGAAGAAGGACTTAAAAAAATTAAAGAAGAAAAACCAGTTCTTGTTCTTTTGGATATTGTTCTTCCTGGACTTTCCGGCTTTGAAGTTTTAAAACAAATTAAAACAAATCCCCAGACAGCTTCTATCCCGATTATTATTCTTTCCAATCTTGGACAGAAAGAAGATATAAAAAAAGGAATAAATCTCGGAGCTGAAGATTATATTATTAAAGCTGACAATACTCCGAATGAAATTATTGAGAAAGTCAAATCGGTAATGGCAAAAAAAAATGGAAAGCTAAAAATGTCCGCTAAAGGCGGAAAAAATAATATTTAAAATTTTAGATTTATTCGTTTATGCCGCAACAACTAAATTTTCCCGAGCAAGAAAAAGAAATTTTGAAATTTTGGGAAAAAGAAAAAATATTTGAAAAAAGCTTGGATAAAACTAAAAAATGTCCAAGGTTTATTTTTTATGAGGGGCCGCCTTTTGCCAATGGCCTGCCGGGAATTCATCATCTGCTTGCCCGCGCTTTTAAGGATACAATTATCCGCTATAAAACAATGCGCGGTTTTTTTGTTGAAAGAAAAGCCGGATGGGATACGCATGGTTTGCCGACAGAAATAGCCGCGGAGAAAAAATTGGGAGTTAAAACAAAAAGCGATATTGAAAAAATTGGCGTTGAAAAATTTATTGAGGCATGCAAAGAAAATATTTTTACTTATAAAAAAGAGTGGGAAGAATTTACCCACCGCATCGGTTATTGGCTTGATTTTAAAAATGCTTACATCACCTGCAAAAATGATTACATTGAATCCTTATGGTGGATTTTAAAAAAGATTTGGGAAAAAGGTCTTTTGTATGAAGATTATAAAGTTGTACCGTATTGTCCGCGATGCGGGACGAGTTTGTCTTCGCATGAGCTTGCGCAGGGCTACAAAAAGATTAAGGAGAAATCCATTTATATAAAGTTTAAAGTAAAAAATCAAAAAGATACCTATTTTTTAGTTTGGACTACTACGCCTTGGACTTTACCGGGAAATGTCGCTTTGGCGATTGGAAAAGACATTGATTATGTATCAGTGAAACTCAAAACTCAAAACTCAAAACTCAAAGCCACAACTAAAAACTTAAATCTAATTATTGCTAAAAATATTTTTAAAAAATGGAAAGAAAATAGTAAAAGTAATTATATTATCTGGAATCAAGAAGGAGAAGAAATTGCTGACAAAAATGATTTTGATATAATGCGTTTTTGTTATGATTCAAAAGTTATTAAAGAATTCAAGGGCAAAGATTTATTAAATTTAGAATATGAACCTTTATATAATTTTATAAAACCAGACAAGCCAGCTTATAAAGTAATTGCCGGAGATTTTATTACAACTGAAGAAGGGACAGGAATTGTGCACATTGCTCCGGCTTTTGGCGAGGAAGATATGAGAGTTGGAAAAGAAAATAATTTGCCGGTTTTAATGCCGGTAGACGCGGAAGGGAAATTCAAAAAAGAAATTACGCCATGGGCGGGAATGGCGGTTAAAAACGCAAATGGCAATGACGCTAATCCGTTAATTATTAAAGATTTAGAAAAAAGAAATCTGCTTTTCAACACAGAAATGTATGAGCATGATTATCCTTTTTGCTGGCGATGCAATTCTCCGCTTATTTATTTTGCTAAAAATTCCTGGTTTATAAAAATGACTGAAGTCAAAAAACAATTGCTTGAAAATAATGAAAAAATTAATTGGATTCCAAAACATATTAAAAAAGGGCGGTTCGGCGAATGGCTGAATGAAGTTAAAGATTGGAATCTTTCCAGAGAAAGATATTGGGGGGCGCCGCTGCCTATCTGGAGATGTGATAGCTGCAAAGAAATAAAGGTTGTTGAATCTCGTGATGAATTAAAAAAATATAATAATAAAATCACAAAATTAATATTTGTTCGGCATGGCGAAAGTAAGAAAAATACTTTAAATATTAGATCAAGTAGCGTAGATAAGTATCCATTGACAAATAAGGGCATAGAAGAAAGTAAAAAAATCGCAACTAATTTCAATGAGAAAATTGATATTATTTTTTCTTCTCCTACTCTTAGAACAAAACAGACAGCAGAAATATTAAATAAAAAAATAAATGTTGAGATGAAATTTGATGATTTGATTTCTGAATATAATTATGGGAAATGGGAAAATTTATCAAGGGAGACACTTTTGAAGGATAATGATTATCAAAAGTATAAAAAAATTAGTTTTAAAGAAGAAAGATTTAATTTTAAACTTGGTATTAATGGAGAATCAAGAAAAGAAATAGTTGAACGAGTCGGAAAATTTATTAAAAAAATCATAAAGGAACATTCAGGTAAAACAATTTTACTTGTTAGCCATGGCGGGATTAATGCTGCAATTAATAAAATTTTAAATAATTGCAGTATTGATGAATATTTTATTCAGGAAGGCATTGACCACAACATTGTCCAAGATTTTTATATTAATGAGGACAGAACATCTTTGGATTTGCACAAACCCAATATTGATCAAATAAAATTCAAATGTGAAAAATGCGGAAGTATTATGAAGCGTGTACCGGAAGTTTTAGACTGCTGGTTTGATTCCGGAGCGATGCCTTACGCTAAGTGGCATTATCCTTTTGAAAATAAAGAAAAAATAGATAAAAGATTATTTTTTCCCGCGGATTTTATCTGCGAAGGAATTGACCAGACCCGCGGATGGTTTTATACGCTTCTGGCGATTTCCACTTTATTGGAATTAGATCCAGCGTATAAAAATGTAATTTCTTTGGGACTTGTTTTGGATTCTAATGGCCAGAAAATGTCAAAATCAAAAGGAAATATTGTGAAGCCGCAGGAAGTTATTGATAAATTTGGCGTTGATTGCGCAAGATTCTATTTTTACACGGTTAATCAAGTAGGAGAGCCGAAAAAGTTTGACCTGAAAGAAATTCAGGATTTATCCAGAAAATTTTTCGGAACTTTGCAAAATAGTTATACTTTTTTTGAAACCTATGTTGATAATAATCAGCAATCAGCAATCAGCAATCAGCAATCAGCTTCGCAAAATTTGTTAGATAAATGGATCGTTTCAAGATTAAATAACTTAAATAAAAAAGTTGTAAAAAATTTGGATAATTATAATATTGTAAGCGCGGCGAGATTGTTTGAAAATTTTGTTGATGATTTGTCCAACTGGTATATCCGCCGTTCGCGCAGAAGATTTCAAAAGCCAAAAGATGAAAAAGAAAAAAATGAAGCAGTTCAAACTTTACATTATGTATTTTTAAATTTAGTAAAATTACTGGCGCCATTTACTCCATTTATTAGTGAAACAATTTATCAAAAATTAGGAATGACACAATCTGTTCATCTTTGTGACTGGCCGAAAGCGGATGAAAATTTAATTGATGAAAAATTAGAAGAAAAAATGAAAACTATCCGCGAAATTATTGTTGAGGCGCTGGCAAAAAGAGCGGAAGCGGGAATAAAAGTCAGGCAACCTTTGAATAAGTTAAAAGTGAAAAGTGAAAAGTTGAAGGTCTTAGATGAAGAATTATTGAATTTAATTAAAGAAGAAATTAATGTTAAAGAAATTATTTTTGAGAAAAAAATAAAAGGGGAAATAGAACTTGATACAAAAATTACTCCGGAATTAAAGGAAGAAGGAATTGCGCGGGAAATTGCGCGGGAAATCCAATCAGGCAGAAAAAAAGCCAAATTTGTCGCGCAAGATTTAATTTTAACTGAAATTATTTTGCCTGAAAGCAATTCTCCAATAAAAGAAATTTTAGAAAAACGGAAAGATTATATTAAGCAAGAAACAAATTCTTGCGAATTTAAAATTCTTTCAGAAAAAATTAAGGAGGAATTTGATTTTGAAAAAGAATTTGATTTTGAAAAAGAAAAATTATGCTTGCGACTAAAGAAAAAATAACTTATCAAAGTTTAGGAATAATTTTAAAAACAAAAGACCTGCGGGAAAAAGACAAATTGGTTGCTATTTATACTTCTGATTTTGGAAAAATTCAAGCAAAAGCGATTGGAGCAAAAAAGATTTCTTCAAAAATGGCCGGACATTTAGAGCCGATTACCGAAAGTTTTCTTGCTTTTGCCAAGGGAAAAAATTTAGACACGGTTATCAACGCGACAACAGTTAATAATTTTTCTGAAATTAAAAAAAAATTAGAGCTTCAGGCAGCCGCTTATTATATTTTGGAATTAGTTGATGAATTTACGGAGTTTTTAAATCCTGATGAAAAAATTTATAATCTTTTGAAAAACACTCTTGAAAGAATGAACTCTTTCCCCCTTTCTAAAGGAGGATCAAGGGGGGTTTCTAACCTTAAAATTCTTCTTCGTTTTTTTGAAATAAAATTTTTAAAATACTTAGGTTTCCAGCCGGAACTTGATTGTTGCGCTGTTTGCCAAAAAAAAATAAGACCGCAAAAAAATTATTTAAGTGGTCAGTTGGGCGGAATTATTTGTCCGGTTTGCCGTAATAATGATTTAAAATCTAAACCAATTAGCGCGGAGGCGATTAAAGTTTTAAAATTTTTTAATCAGTCATCTTTTAAACTTGCAGAAAAATTAAAAATAGAAAAAAAACTTGAAAAAGAATTAAAAAAAATAAATATCTATTTTTTGGAATTTATTTTGGAAAAAAAAATAAAATCAAAAGATTTTTTAAGCGAAGTTTTAAAAATTTAAAAACAAAATCAATTTAATTGGTTCATCGCTTTTTCAATATTTTCTTCCAAAGCCGCTTCAATCGCCAAAGCGGTTTTTTTAATTGCTTCCTGAATATTTTTTTCTTCTTCACCGCTGAACTTCCCCAAAACAAAATCTCGCAGTCCGCAACTTTGACCTTCAACTTTATGGACTTTCAACTTTATGGACTTTATGGACTTTTGGCTTGTTCCAGTTCCTATTCTAAACCGAAAAAAATCTTTTCTTCCAAGATGGTCAATAATTGACTGAACGCCTTTGTGCCCGCCGGAATTTTTATTAAAAGAAATTTTTAATTTTCCCAAAGGCAAATCCATATCATCATAAATAATCCAAATATTTTCCGGCTCAATCTTGTAAAAACGGCTGATTTGACTTACTGCTTGTCCTGATTCATTCATAAATGTTTGCGGCTTGGCAAATAAAATTTTTTCATTCTTAATTCTGCATTCTGATATTTCAGCTTTGAATTTTGCCTCGCACTTTATTTTTGACAGATTAAAATCTTCAGATATTTCATCAATAACTCGAAACCCCAAATTGTGCCGCGTCATTTTATATTTTTCGCCTGGATTTCCCAAACCGACAATTAGTTTAGCCATTTTTTTGAATTACGAAATTACTGCGTTCTTAATATGATTCAAGTTTGCTTTTTTGTTTTGTTCGTCTAATTTTATGGCAATGACATCAATCCGCCAATCTGTTTGTGAAGAATAATCTTTTTCGTAAAGATACGTTTTTGCCGTTTTAATAAGTTTTTGCTGTTTAAAAAAATTAACTGATTCCTGGGGCTGACCGTAAAAATCGCTTTTATCTTTAGTCCTTGTTTTAACTTCAATAAAAACAATCTCCTGATTTTCCTTGGCGATAATATCAATTTCACCCCATCTTTTCTGGTAATTTTTTTTAAGGATCTGATAATTATTTCCCCGCAAATATTTCTCCGCAATCTTTTCTCCTAAGTCGCCCAATTTTCTCTTTATAGTAATCATAAATTTTAATTTATGACTTACGCGTTTCAGTAAAAAATACCTGTCATTCCTGCGTAGGCAGGAATCTACGTTTATCGTAACGCTTTATTTTAATAGTGGATTCCCGCCTTCGCGGGAATGACAAAAGAACAAACGCGTAAGTCCTAAAATTTTAACTTTACAATTTCTTTCTAATTTCATTCTTTAAATAAAAATTCTTTATTTAAATCTCCGACAAAACTGAAATCAATATCTTCCCTTTCAACTAAATTGGAAAGGGGAGAATAAATTTTGGCAAAGCAGGAAGTTTTTTCTAAAGCGTTTTTGAAAGCCAAAAGATCATCGCGTTTTTCCGCTTTTCCGTTAATATTAATCTGAAATTTTTTCTCTTCTTTTTTTTGGGGAGATGAAACAGCGTTACTTGGCGATTTCTTCGGCTGGACAGCAATATTCTTTTTTTCTTCCGGCTGAATAATATTTAACCGCGCGATTTGCACAGCACCCGGAACATTCTCGGTAAAAATTGAAATTACTTGAGAAAAATAAAGATGATTTTTTTGAATTTTATCAATAGTCGTTAAATGCCCGTTAAAATTTTTTATTCCATTCTCCAAATCTTTGACTTCTTGTATTCTTACATTTTCTTTTCTTAAATTAATTGTTTTCTCCAAATCAGATAATTTAATATCCGCGTACAGCTGAATGATTAACAAAAATAAGATAAAAATAAAAACCATAGCAATAATGATTACACTATGCATAATAAAAGAACGGTTAATTTTTTCCCATCTTAATTCTTCTCTGGCTTCCGACGGCAATAAATTAAAATTAATCATAAGTATTTTTCTCTTAAAAATTTAAGTTATTCCTCTCAAAGCAAGTCCGATAGCTGTCGCATAACAGGAATCTTTTGGAAAAGATATTTTTTTATTCAGAAATAAAGAAGAAACATTGCTCCATGGATTATTTTTTTCAACTTCTTTTTTTATTTTTGAAGCAAGCCAGCTGTCAAGTCCCTTAAGATTTGCTCCGCCTCCGCAAAGAATTATTTTTTTCACCTCATTTTCCGGAAAATTTTTGCTGAAATGCTCAGAATAGTAATCCAGAGATTTTTGAATTTTTTCAGACAAATCAACAAGCGCCGGCTCAATGCATTTTACCAAAGATCCGTCTCCTTTCTCTTTATCTATTCCCCACTTTCTCTTCAATTTCTCGGCTTCTGAATATTTGATTTTTAATTCTCTGGAAATTTTATCCGTCAAAAACGCCCCTGAAAAACTTATGCTGCGGCTAAATCTAATTAACGGCGATTTGAAAATAATAAAATTAGTCCGCGTCTCCCCAAAATCAATAATTAAAACCGCGCTGCCATATTTGTTTTTATTTTCATTAACAAGAGCCCTGACTATTGCCGCTGATTCTATTTCCATCGCTATCGGCTTAAGCCCGGCTTGCTTTAAAACTTTTACATAAGAATCAACAAGTTTTCTCGGAGCGGCCGTTAAAAATACTTTTGTCTTCTTTTCAATTTCTTCGGAATTAATAATATTATCTTTCTTGAATTTTTCCTCTGTTTTTTTTAAAGATTTTTTTTCATTCAAAACATGCCAGTCAAGGTAAATTTCTTCCCAACTCAACGGAATCTGCTGTTCGGTTTCCCATTTTATAGCTTCACTCACTTCTTCCAATGTCATTTCTGGAAAATTTATCTCTCTAAAAAAACATTTTGATTCTGGCAGAGAACAAACAGTATAATCGGTTTTTATTGAAGCTGGCTTTGTTTTATTTTTTATTTTTTTGACAAGTTTAGCCACTCTTTTAAAATCTTTTATTTCTCCGTCTTCAATCAAGCCGGCGGGAATTTCTTTATCTCCATACAAAAAATTAGAAAGTTTTTTGCCCTTTTTTTTAAATTGAATAATTTTAATTGACCGATCAGAAAGATCAATCCCAAAAGCTGATGGATTTAAAGTTTTTAAAAAAGACATAATATTTCTTTTATTTATAACATCTTTATTATACCTAATTTTTTCTCGTCAAGCAATAATTATCCTTGTCAAGCACGGCGAAAAATGTTAAAGTAAAAACAGAAAAAGGAGAGATGCCGGAGCGGCTTAACGGGGCGGTTTCGAAAACCGCTGTCCCGCCCTTTTTGTCTATAAACTTTTCAAAAATTGATTAGTTAAAAAGGCGATGACCATATAAACTAATCAAATTAGTTTGTAGATAGAAAAGGCGGGACCGGGGGTTCAAATCCCTCTCTCTTCGCCCAGCCCTTTTGATTTTGTAAAATCAAAAGGGCTGGGCGAGCCCATCTTTTTAATAGAAATAAAAAAACCGCTATGAAAAAAACACAAATTATTATTTTATTAATTATTTTAATGTCTTTTGCTGTCAGTATTTTTTTCTATCCGCAAATGCCGAATGAAATGGCTTCGCATTGGAACGCCCAAGGAGAAGTGGATGGATATATTTCAAGATTATACGGCGTTTTGCTGATGCCTTTTTTCCTTATCGGACTTGCTTTGCTTTTCGCGATTATTCCAAAAATAGATCCGCTTAAAGAAAACATAGAAAAATTCAGAAAATATTTTGACGGATTTATTATTTTATTTTTAGCTTTTATGTTTTTAATCCATTCTCAAATAATTCTTTGGAATTATGGAATTGAAATAAGTCCGAATATTGTTATGCCGATCGCTATCGGATTTTTATTTTTTTATGTTGGCATTCTCTGTGAAAACGCAAAAAGAAATTGGTTTATCGGAATCAGAACCCCGTGGACATTGAGCAGTGAAAATGTTTGGAACAAGACCCATAAAATCGGCGCAAAACTTTTTAAAATCGCCGGAATAGTGACAATTATCGGTGTATTTTTCCAAAGCTATTCAATATTTTTTATCCTGATTCCAACACTTTTCGCCGCCTTCTACCCGATTGTCTATTCTTATTTTGAGTATCAGAAAGAAAAGAAAGGAAATTAAGGAATTAAATCCGAAAAAAAGGATTTGTTAGTTAAAAATATGACAATAAAAGACAAAATATACGGAAATATAAGAATTGAGGAACCGATTCTGTTAGAATTATTAAAATCTCCGTCAATTTTAAGATTAAAAAATATTTCTCAATTTGGAATTCCAGATAAGTACTATCACTTCAAAAACTTTAGCAGATACGAGCATAGCGTTGGAGTAATGATTCTTTTAAAAAAACTTGGAGCAACTTTAGAAGAACAAATTGCTGGTCTTTTACACGATGTTTCTGTCTTAACCTTTTCTCATATAGTTGATTGGGTATTTGCAAATGGTAGAGAAGGAATTGAAGATTATCACGATACAATTCACGAGAAGTTCATTAAAAAAACAGAAATACCGAAAATTTTAAAAAAATTCAAATTTTCTTTAGAGCGAATATTAAATGAAGAAAATTTTTCGCTTCTTGAAAATAAAATACCTGATTTATGCGCTGACAGAGTAGATTATTCTTTCAGAGAATTTAAAGATTGGTTAAATCCAAAAATAGTAAACAGTTGTATTAAAGAACTTGTAAATTATAATGGCGAGATAGTATTTAATAACCGGAAAGATGCATTTGATTTTGCTGTAAATTTTTTAGAGCTTCAAACTAAACATTGGGGCGGACAAGAGGCAATAATAAGATATCATCTTTTTTCTAAAGCGTTAAAAATTGCTTTAGATGAAAAGATTTTATTAGAAAAAGATTTTTATAAAGATGAACTGTTTATATTAAATAAGTTTGAAAACGCTCAAGATCAAAGAATAAAAGAAATATTTAAAATATTAAAAAAGAAAAAAATAAAAAAGAAAAAAAATGATTCAGGTCAAAAAATAATTAAAAAGTTCAGATATGTTAATCCAAAGGTTATCTCTAATGGAAAATTAGTCCGGTTAAGTAAATTGAATTCTGAATTTACAAAAATTATTAATAAACACAAAGAAAAAAATAAAAAAGGATTGGTTGTTTAAAATAAATTTTTTTACGAGAACGATTCTCGCAATTCTCACTTATTTTAAATATCAGAAGGAAAAGAAAGGAAATTAAAGAATCAAATCAGAAAAAAAAGGAATTAAAATTATGATTAAAGAAACAAAAAAAGTTGGTGCTGGAGTTGGAGTTATGATTTTTTCTGATGGAAAAGTTTTACTTGGTGAAAGGCATCAAGATCCCAAAAAAGCGGACAGTGAACTTCACGGCGAAGGAACTTGGACAATGCCCGGCGGCAAGCTTGATTTTGGAGAAAGTTTTGAACAAGGCGCTTGCCGGGAAGTTTTTGAAGAAACCGGAATGAAATTAAGCAAAGAAAATTTAAAAGTTATCAGTGTTTCCAATGATATTGTTGAAGACGCGCATTTTGTAACTATCGGACTTTTCTGCGATAATTTTGACGGCGAGCCAAAAGTAATGGAGCCGGATGAAATAGTAGAATGGAAATGGTTTACGTTAGATGATTTGCCAGACAAGATTTTTTTTCCGAGCGAGAAAATTTTAAAAAATTATTTAGATGGAAAATTTTATAAATATTAATTTAAAAAAATAAAAAAAATATGGAAAATCCAAACAAAATTGTGGATTTAAGAAATAAAGATATTAACAAAGCGGAAGAAAGTAAAGAAAATAATAATCTGGAAGAAAATTTAGAATACAAAAATGAAGAACAAACAAAAGAAATTTTATCATGGAGCGCTTTGGATTTTGAAAATGATGAAGACAAAGCGCGCTGGCTGAAATTAGCCGCTTTGGGCTCTTTATTTGTTTTTATCGGAGCTCTTTGGACAAAAAATTTTATCGCCGCAATCACTTTTTTTCTCTTGACTTTTGTAATTTTTATAAATTCCCGCGCTGAAGCAAAAGAAATTGAAATTATTCTTACTTCAAAAGGGATAATTGCCGGCGAGCATAATTATTTTTTTGGCGATCTGGAATCGTTCTGGATTGCCGAGGGAAAAAATCCAGCAGTTGTTTTAAAAAGCAAAAAATTTTTTATGCCTTATGACGAAATTTATTTAAACGGTCAAGATCCGGATAAAATCAGAGAAATTTTAAAACAATACCTCAAAGAAAAACAAGAAGAAAAATCTCTTTTGAAAAATTCCCGCGCAATAAAATAAACTTACCTACTTTTCTAATTTAGTTTATGCTCCGAAGCAATGCTTAAGATTCTAGTTTAATTTTAAGTAAAAAATAGAATTTTAGAAATTTAGAAAATCGGAATTAGAAAAGCGAAGGAGTATAACAGCGCCCGTAGTTTAACGGATAAAACATTGGCTTGCGGAGCCGACGCTACAGGTTCGATTCCTGTCGGGCGCACATAAAAAAATCTCCGCCTACGGCGGATCCGCTGAAAGCGGAAAAATTTAAAATTAATTTTCCCCCTTTTTAAAGGGGGATTAAGGGGGATTTATGAAAAACAAAAAAATTGTTTGCTTCGGCGGAGGAAATGTAGTGCCAAATTTAATAATGGCCGAGCTTAAAAAATATCCTGTAAAAATTACCGGGATTACTTCAATGGTTGATAATGGAGGTTCAACCGGCCAGCTTCGTTGCGATTTTGATATTTTACCTCCGGGAGATATTCGACGTCATATTTTAGCGCTTTCAGACGCGCCGAAATGGAAAAAAGAACTTTGGAAATTCAGATTTGGTAGAGAGGAATTTGAAGGTGGACATAAAGGGCACAATTTTGCCAATGTTTTTATTGGCGGCTTGGAATATATTTTAAAAGATTATTCTGAAGTTCTAAAAATAATCCATGAATTTTTAGAAGTAAAAAATCATCAGGCGCTACCTGCAACTATTGACAAAATTCAATTATATGCTGAATTAGAAAACGGAAAAATTATCAAGGGAGAAGACGAAATTGATGTTCCTAAAAAACATAATCCAAAATTGAAAATCAAGAAAGTGTTTTTAAAACCGAAGGCGAAAGTTTTTCCAGCGGCAAAAAAAGCGGTAATTGAAGCAGACCTAATTTTATTTGGTCCCGGAGATATTTATTCAAGTATAATTTGCTGCCTTTTGCCCGAGGGGATGAAAAAAGCTTTACAAAAAACAAAAGCAAAAAAGATTTTGATTGTGAACGCAATGAATAAGTTTGGCGAGACAAATGATTTTTCTGTTTTGGATTTTACGCGAGAGGTTGAAAAATATACAGGTTGTCTCTTGGATCACGCGATCTACAATACAGAAGTTCCAAATAAAAGAAGAATTAAAAAATATAAAAGAGAAGAACCGCTAATTTTGGATTTAGTAGATATTGATAAAAACTTAGACAAAAAGAAATTTATTGGGAAAAAATTATTACAGAAAGAAGGAGAAATAGTTTATAATTCTAAAAAGATTGTAAAAGAAATTTTAAATTTAATTTAATTTTTAAGTTTTAGATCTATGCAAGCAGTAATTCTCGCCGCAGGCGAGTCTTCAAGAACTTATCCCTTAACGCTTACCAAACCAAAGCCACTTTTGCAAGTGGCGAATAAAACTATTATAGAACATAACTTGGAACAAATTGACGGTATAGTTGATGAAGTTTTTATTGTTGTCGGCTATAAGGCAGAAATGATAAAAGATTTTTTGGGAAAGAAATTTAAGAAAATAAAAATCAGATATATTTTTCAAAACAAGCCATTGGGCAATGCTAATGCGCTGCGACTTGTTAAAAAAAACATTAAAGGAAATTTTGTTTTGATGTTTGGCGATGATTTGTACAGCGGAAAAGATATAAAAAAATTATTAAATTATAAAAACGCAATACTTGCTGGAAGAGTAAAAAATCCACAGTGTTTTGGAGTTTTAAAAAAAAGGGAAGATATTTTTTGCGAAGTAGTTGAAAAACCCAAAAAATTTATTTCGGATTTAGTTAGTATCGGCTGTTTTATTTTTTCCAAAAATATATTTAATGTTTTAGACGAGATTAAACTTTCTAAAAGAAATGAATACGAATTAACAGACGCTTACAATTTATTGACGAAAAAAGAAGAGGTGAAAATTATAGAGGTTGAAGATTATTGGCTGCCGATGACTTATTCATGGAATTTATTGGAAGCAAATGAATTTATTTTAAGTAGAATAAAATCTCAAAAAGACAAAAACGCAAAAATAGAAAAAGGGGCTACATTGAAAGAAAAAATAATTATTGGAAAAAATACTTTAATCAAATCAGGAAGTTATATTGAAGGGCCAGTTGTAATCGGCAATGATTGCGCAATCGGACCGAACTGTTATCTTCGCAGTGGAACGACAATAGGAAATAACTGCCATATTGGACAGGCGGTAGAAATAAAAAATTCAATTATTGGCGACAATACAAATGTAGCGCATCTTTCTTATGTTGGTGATTCTATAATAGGAGAAAATTGTAATTTAGGCGCTGGAACAATTACGGCAAACCTTAGGCATGATTGGAAAAATATTAAATGTATGATAAAAGAAGAGTTAAAAGATACAGGACGGCAAAAACTTGGTATAATTATGGGAGACAATTGTAAAACCGGAATTCACACTTCGTTTTATCCCGGAGTAAAAATTAATCCCGGATGTATGGCGCTTCCCGGTGAAATTATTAAAAGGGACTTGCTTAAAAATAATTTTTAATTAAATTTAACCTTTAAATTATTGTTACTATGGAAAATAATAAATACTTACAACTAATAGAGGATGCAAAATTAAAAAATAAATTAAACGAAACAGCAACAGAAGAACTGCAGCGATGGTTAATAGATTCTCAATTTAAAAAATACCAAAATGAGTTAAAAAAGTTGATTGATGAAAATAAATGGGAAATATTAATGGATAGTTTTTACACAACTGTTATTTTTGGAACAGGTGGAATAAGAGGAATAATGGCTCCTGGCACAAACAGAATTAATGATTATACAATCGGCATAGCTTCACAAACTTTTGCAAACTACTTATTGAAATTCAAAAAAAATATTGCAAATAGAGGAATCGTTATAGCTTATGATAGTAGAAATAATTCTAAAGATTTTGCCGAATTAACATCTTCTGTTTTAGCAGCAAATAATATACCTGTTTTAATTTTTTCTTTTTATAGACCTACTCCGGAACTTTCTTTTGCTATTCGCGAATTAAAAGCAGCTGGTGGAATAATGGTAACAGCAAGCCATAATCCGCCACAATTTAATGGTTATAAAGTTTATAGAGAAGATGGAGTCCAAGTTTTGCCGGATAATGCGACAAAAATAGAAAAAGAATTTAAAAAAATCAAAGAGATTAAAAAAATTCCTTTTGAGCAAGGAATAAAAAAAGGAATTATTAAGTATATTTCTGAAGAAATAGATAATAAATTTTTAGAACAAGCAAAAAAAATCTCTCTTTTTCCAAAAAGGAATATAAAAATTGTTTATTCACCATTACACGGCGTTGGCTCTCAATCAGTGCTTCCTGTTCTTAAAGCTGTAGGTTTTTCTGACATTGTGACGGTGGATGAGCAAATGACGATTGATGGAAATTTTCCTACTGTACCAAACAATTTTCCTCAACCTGAATTTCCTATAGTTTATGATAAGGCAATTAAAATTGCTAAAAAAGTTAAAGCCGATTTAATCCTTTTGTCTGATCCTGATGCGGATCGTTTAGGAATGGCAATTCCTGACGACAAAAACGGCTGGTTGCCTCTTAATGGAAATCAAGGAGCCGTTTTGATGCTTTATTTTATTTTAGAAATTCTTAAAAAACAAAAAAAACTTCCTAAAAAAGGAGTAGTAATCAAAACTTCAGTTACAACAGAACTGTTCAGAGATATAGCAGAAGGATATAAAAAAGAAACGATAGGAGATCTTTTGGTTGGATTTAAATTTATTGGAGAACGTATAGAAAAACTTCCTGTTGAAAAATCTTTTATTTTTGCTGCAGAAGAAAGTATTGGTTATCTTTATGGAAATTCTTACAGGGATAAAGGTTCGGAAAATGCGGCTGTTGTAGCTTCAGAAATGGTTGCGTATTGCAAGCACAATAATACAACTCCTTTACAATTACTAAATAAAATTTATAAAAAATATGGTTATTATAGCGAACGGCTTTATTATGAATTAATTGAAGGTGTTGGCGCTTTTGATAAAATGACTGAGGCAATGGAATTAATCAGAAAAAAACTTCCTGTTAGAATTTCTGGTAAAAAAGTTTTAAAAGTTATTGATCGTTTAACTGGAGAAGTAATAGATCCTGCTACGGGAAAAATTTTAGAAAAAAGGGATTGGGATAAAGGAGATATGCTTACATTTATTTTTAGCCCAGACGAAAGAACAGTAATTCACTTAAGGCCATCAGGTACAGAACCAAAAGTTAAATATTATACTAATATTAAAATAGATCTGAAAAAATCTTCAAAAAAAGAAGCTGATAAACATGCTAAAAAACTTGAGAAAGGTATAGTTTCTATTTTTAGCCAAATAGTAAAAAATGCAAAAATTAATGTTTGGAACCAATAAAATGATTAAAAAACCAACAAAAAAGTTTCTAAACGAAACAATGAATTATTTATTTCCCATTATAAAACAAGCGGGAAAAATGGCTTTGGACAGTTGGAAAAAAGTAAAAATAGCAAAATATAAAGACAATAGAGATATTGTTACAAAAACTGATATAGAAATAGAAAAATTCCTAAAAAATAAAATTCTTTCTAAATGGCCAAATCACGGCTTTTGGGGAGAAGAAACAGAACGAATAAATTCTTCATCTCCTTTCCAATGGTTAATTGATCCAATAGATGGAACAAAGTATTATGCTAAATCAGCTCCATTTTTTTATGTGCACATCGCTTTACTTTTTAAAGACGAGCCGATTTTAGGATTGATATACAATCCAATTTCAAGACAACTTTTCTCTGCTCAAAAAAATAATAAAGCTTATTTAAATAATAAACTTATTACATCAAAATCGCCGGTTCCTTTTAACAAAGCCATAATTGATATAGATTTTGGCGGATTGACTGATAAATCCATGAAAGAAAAAAAATGGATGATTGATAAGCTTTACAAAATAATGGAAAAGAGTTATAGAGTGAGAATAAGCGGAGGATCTTTATCTGCATACCTCGTAACTGGCGCTATTGACGCATATGTTGATTTTGCCGATTCAAAACCGCAAGATTTAGCCGCCCGATTAATTATTATGCAAGAAGCTGGTTGCAAAATAAAATGGATGAAAAATTCTTTTCAAAAAAAGATATTAATTGTTTCCCGGGAACCGATTTTTTCAGAATTAAAGAAAATAATAAATGAAAATTATTAAAATAAATCCTAAAAAACCTGAAAAAAAAATTATTGAAGAGGCGGTTGAAATAATTAAAAAAGGTGGAACGGCGATTATACCGACTGATACGGTTTATGGATTAACAGCAAATGCTTTGGACAAAAAAGCGGTCAAACGCTTATTTTTAATTAAAGAACGGCCGACAAACAAACCATTTTCTGTTTTTGTTAAAGATTTGAAAATGGCAAAAAGATTGGCTTATATTGATAACAAAACGGAAGAAAATTTAAAAAAATTCTGGCCCGGACAAATAACATTTATTTTAAAGAAAAAAATCGTTCCGGATTTTTTAACTGCTGGTAAAAAAACAATCGGCTTGCGAATTCCAGAATGCCTGATTATTAAAAATTTATTTGATTTTTTAAATTTTCCTTTAATCGGCACAAGCGCCAATATTTCCGGCAAGTCGGCGTCTGGAGAAATTAAAAAAGTTATTGAACAATTTCAGAATAAAAAAAACCAGCCGGATTTAATTTTAGACGCTGGAGATCTGCCAAAATCAAAACCATCAACAATCGTTGATTTAACTCTGCTAGTTCCAAAAATTTTAAGAAAAGGGAAAATTTCTTTTTAACTGTCATTCCCGCGGAGGCGGGAATCTACGTTTATAATTTAGACTTATTGTAATTGTGGATTCCCGTTTTCACGGGAATGACAACAAATAAAACAATGATCAATTCCAATAACAATTTTTTATCCCAAATTATTCATTTTAAAAATCATTTTAGGAAACATTATCTTCCTAAAAATTTAAAACGCGAAGTATTAGAATTGTACGCTTCTACAATTATTAGGAATTTTGCCATTTCTCTTATTTCTATTTTTGTGCCGGTTTATTTCTACACTCTTGGTTATTCGCTTCAATGGATTGTTTTTTATTATGCTATAAGTTTCACTGTTGTTTTTTTTACTGTACCTTTGGGCGCAAAACTTTCGGCTCGCTTTGGTTTTGAACATTGTATGCTCTATAGCATTCCAGTGCTTATTGTTTATTATTTAATTTTATATTTCATTCCTTCTTTCCCTTTTTGTTTTTTTATAGCCGCTTTTCTTTTGGCGTTTTACAAAATTATTTTTTGGCCGGCTTATCATACTGATTTTGCTCATTATGGAAATAAATTTAGCCGAGCTAAAGAAATCAGTACCCTTAACAGCTTAATTTATTTAGTTACTGTTGCCGGTCCAATAATCGGTGGAATTATTTTAACCATTTTTGGATTTAAGGTTTTGTTTATTATAGTTTGTTTAATATTGTTTACTTCAATCATTCCTTTGTTCACTACTCGGGAAATTTTTAAACCAAAAAAATTTGGATATTTTGATGCATTCAAGCGGTTTTTTAATCCTCGATTTTATCGGGCCCGTCTTGCTTTGATGGGCAATGCAGAAAGTATAGTTGATACGGCGTGCTGGCCTATTTTTATGTTTATTGTTTTAACAAACTATACTAGTTTAGGATTGATTACTTCTGGATCAACAGTTGCCTCTTTTTTCTTTATTTTATTTATTGGCAAATGGGCTGATAAAAAAGACAGAAAAAGAATGATAAAAATAAGTACAATTATTTTTTCTCTTACTTGGCTTTTAAGATTTTTTCTCAAAAGCGGAATAGGATTTTTTGTTGCTAAATCTTTGGCTCACATTTCGTGGACAGCTATTTCTATCCCAATGACTGCTATAATTTATGATGCTGGATGTAAAAGAGGAAATTTAAAATGTATTATTTTTCGGGAAATGTCAATATATTTTGGCAGATTCTTAATGGCGTGGGGATTAATTGGAATTTTATTTTTTACAAATTCATGGCTGGTAATATTTTCTTTGGCCGCCATGGCATCGTTATTATATATGTCAATGAAAAATAGTAAATAATCATTACGATTTATAAATTTTTAATAATGGATTTTATTCAATCAATAATCTTAGGGATTGTTCAGGGCTTAAGCGAGTTTTTACCGATTAGCAGTTCGGGGCATTTGGTAATCCTGCCTTGGATTTTTAATTGGCAGGACCAAGGATTAGCTTTTGATGTTGCTTTGCATTGGGGAACTCTTTTAGCGATACTTGCGTATTTTTCAAAAGAATGGATAATAATGTTTAAGTCATTGCTTCCGAATTCTGTGGAAGTTAACCTTCCACAGAATCTACGGAAGCTAACCTTCCGTAATCGCCAGCTTTTTTTCTTTATCATCCTTGCTTCAGTTCCCGGCGCATTTTTTGGCTGGCTGTTTAAAAGTCAGGTGGAAAATATTTTTCGCTCTCCCTTGCTGATTATTTTTACTTTATCAGGAGTGGCTTTTTTTCTTTGGTGGTTTGACAAAAAAGGGAAAAAAGTAAAATTTTTAAAAAATCTTAATTGGCGCGTTGCTCTTTTAATCGGATTTTCTCAAGCACTGGCAATTATTCCGGGAGTTTCCCGTTCTGGAATTACAATTACCGCGGCGCTGGCTCTGGGATTTGAACGGCGAGCGGCGGCTAAATTTTCATTTCTGCTTGCCGCGCCGATTATCTTTGGCGCCGGACTTGTTAAAATTCCTTCATTGATAAACAACAATATTAATTTTCCTATTCTTTTGATTGGAATTTTATCTTCGTCTATCGCTGGATTTTTGGCAATTAAATATATGCTTCGCTATTTAGAAACCCGCAGTTATAACATTTTTGTCTATTACAGAATTATTCTGGCGCTGGTAATTTTAGGAATAATTTTGATAAGATAAAAAATAACAATAATTAAAAAATGAAAAACAAAAATTTTTATTACGCAATCGCTTCTTTGGTTGGCGCGACAATTGGCGTGGGAATTTTCGGTATTCCATATGTTGTTGCTAAAACCGGATTTATCTGGGGAATGTTATCCTTAATTTTTCTCGGCTTGGTGAGCTTATTAATAAATTTACTTTACGGCGAAGTCGTTTTAGCCACCAAAGAAAACCATCGTTTAGTCGGTTACGCAAAGAAATATTTAAACAAATGGGAGCAAAAAGTAGCTATATTTGCTTTAATTTTTTCTTGCTACGGATCTATGCTCGCTTATCTCATTGTCGGCGGCGAATTTCTCCATATTCTTTTCAATGGATTTTTTGGCTTTGACGCTTTTACTTACACTTTGGTTTTTTTCGCTGTTGCTTCTTATTTTATTTTTCTCGGTTTAAAAATAGTCGCTAAGGGCGAATTAATAATGACTTATTTTCTTTTGCTGACAATTATTGTTCTTTTTGTAAAATGCGCCGGATCAATCGAAGCGACAAATTTAGCCACTTTAAATTTAAGCGATTGGTTTCTTCCTTATGGAGTAATTCTTTTTGCTTTGAGCGGCAGTGTTGTTATTCCTTATCTGAAAGAAGTATTAGGCAAAGATCGGCAGTTGATGAAAAAAACGATTTTATGGGGAACAATTATTCCAATTATTGTCTGCGCTTTTTTTATTTTTTTAGTTGTCGGAATTACCGGCGAAGCGACAACCAAAGAAGCAATCTATGGACTTGATATTTTTTTCGGAAACGGAATAATTCTGCTTGGCGCTATTTTCGGATTCTTGGCCGTGGCAACTTCTTTCTTGCTAATTGGTTTAACATTAAAAGAAACTTTTTGGTATGATTTTAAAATTCCTCATTTTATTTCATGGCTTCTTGCTTGTTTTATCCCTTTTATTATATTCCTAATCGGCTTAAGAAATTTCACAGAAGTAATCAGTTTTGTCGGCGCAATTGCCGGCGGACTAACCGGAATTCTCATCATCGGACTCCACGAATCAGCCAAAAAGAAAAAAGATGTATCGCCGGCTTACAGCATTTCAATCCCGTGGTTTGTCCAATGGGGGCTAATCACGCTTTTTAGCTTGGGGATTGTTTATGAAATTATCTTTAGATAAAAACTTTTTACAAAATTATTTTGAATTGTGAAATATAAAATAAAAAACATCATTTTCAATTCATTAGAAAATGATGGTTTTTTTATTTTAAGGCATTGACCCCGTTCCTAATTTTACAAAATAGTTTTTACACATCAAAAAAACCAAAAATATCTTATGGTATTTTAATCGTAATAGATAGTTTTTTAAAATTAGGAACGGGGTTGACAAAATTCTTAAAATATGGTAGGATAAAACATTAAATTTGCTTATGAAAAATCCAATTGACGCGGTTTTAGCAATTACTTATCTTTGCAACAGCCGCTGTAAAATGTGCGATATTTGGCAAAAAAAACCTCAAAAAGAATTAAATCCAGAGGAATATTTAAAATTGCCAAAATGCCTGAAAGATATAAATATTTCCGGCGGAGAGCCGTTCTTGAGAAATGATTTAGTTGAAATTATTCAAAATATTAAAACTGCTTGTCCAAGAGCGCGAATTATTATTTCCACCAATGGATTTTTATCAGAAATAATTTATCGCCAAATGAAAAAAATTTTAGAAATTAATCCAAACATCGGTGTTGCTGTTTCTATAGATGGAATTGGTAAAATTCATAATGAAATCCGCGGCGTTGATAACGGTTATCAAAAAGTTTTAAAAACAATTGAAAATTTGAAATTATTAAAGGTGAAAAGTATCAAAATCGCTTTTACCGTTATGGGAGAAAATATAAAAGAAATGGAAAAAGTTTATAATTTTGCCCAAGAACAAAATTTAGAATTTACTTGCGCGGCGGCGCAAAATTCAGAACATTATTTTGGCGCAGAAAACCAAAAAATTCAAAACAAAGAAGATTTAAAAAATCAATTTAAGAAAATCATTTTTCAAGAGCTTAAAAAAAATAATTTGAAAAATTTCGCGCGGGCGTATTTTACGCGCGGGCTTTGCGAGTTTGCCTTGAAGCAAAAAAGAATTCTGCCATGTCAAGCGGCAAAAGATTTTTTCTTTTTGGATCCGCAGGGAAATATTTATCCCTGTCTTGTTTCAAATTTAATAATCGGAAATATCAAAGAAGAAAAAATTGAAAAAATCTGGCATTCAGAAAAAGCGGAGGAAATTAGAAAAAAAATAAAAAACTGCCAAAGATGCTGGATGATCTGCACAGCTCGGACTAGTATAAAAAAACATTTATTGAAAGTTTTTGTTTGGATAGTGAAAAGTAAGATTAAACAATTTCACAAAATATCAAAAGCAATTTAAGATTCATGATTTATGATTTAAGAATTCGTAAATCATAAATCGTAAATCGTAAATCATTATGCTTTTTTCTAAAAAAATCAATCTTCTATTTTTAATCCTTTCAATTATTACATTGTCTATTGTAATAATTTTAATCAACCCAATCTATTTATTGGCTGGTTTGGCAATATTTTTTTCTATTTTATTTTTTTATTTTTATCCAAACTGGGGAATTTATTTAATGGTTTTATTTTTTCCTTTTGTCGGCCTGCAATTTTTTTTCGGACAGGATTATAATCTTCCTTTAATTGACATCGTTGCTTCATTAGTTTTTGTTGCCTGGATTTCGAAATGTTTTTTAAAAACTTTTAATTTAAAACATCTTTGTGAACAGTCAAAACTACCTCAAAAATGTCATCCTGAACTTGTTTCAGGATCTATTTCAAAACCTAAGCAGAATATCTCGCGCTTTCTTCTTCAAAAGCAAAATAACAGATTCCGAAATAAATTCGGAATGACAGAAGGATTCAAAAAATCTCTAATCATTCTCCCCGGCTGGCCAATTTTTGCTTTATTTGTTATAGTTAATCTAATTTCTCTTTTTAACAGTTATGATTTATTCCTTTCTTTAAAATATATTCTGCGGCCATTGGTATTTTTCTATTTTGCTTTTCTCGTCTTACCCTATAATGCAATTAGTTCTTATAAAATATTAAAAAATGTTCTTTGGATTTTCTTGTCTTTGGGAATTTTTGCCGCGGCAATCGGAACTTTTTCTCTGTTTCTAGATTTTGGCGAACTTATTCCCCGGGCAAAGCCAATTGCCATTTGTGGCTGGGCGCCTTTGGGATTCAACCATAATGCTTTGGCTGAACTGCTTATCACTATTATTCCTTTAAACTGGCTTTTAATAATTTTAAGCAAAAAAGAAATAGTTAAAAAATTTCTTTTAATCACATTTATTTTAATGATATCTGTTTTACTTTTGACTTTTTCCAGAACCGGCTGGATTTGCTTATTTTTAGAAATTTTGCTTTTTTGGTATTTTATTTATCGTGAACAAACAAAAAAACTTTTCAAAAAAATCCCCTCTTTGGCATTTTCAATCCTGCCGATTGCTTTTATCTTTTTCTTGCTGATGTTTCAGCTTTTAACAAGTTCTATCGGCTGGCAGGCAAATGAAAACCGTTTGTTTTTAAATGAAATCTCATACGAAGCATTTTTAAATCATCCGATAATCGGCAATGGCGCCGGAACTTTTGTCAGTTTAGTCAGAGCAAACCCGGCTTATATTTTAGAATACGGGCAGCCCTTAGATTCGCACGGAGTTATTCAAAAAATCGCCGTTGAATCAGGAATTTTAGGATTAATCGCTTTCCTCGCTTTTATTTTTTATATTTTAAGAAAATTGTTTCTCGCTTTTAAAAACGCTTTTGCCTCCTCCCGCCATTCCCATTCTCTCTGTCATTCCCGTGAAAACGGGAATCCAGAAAAAATTCTTTTCGCTTTTTTCATCGTCGCGCTTGCGTCTTTTGTTTTTCAATTATTCAGCACTTCATACTTCATTGCCAATTGCTGGCTTCCGATTGGAATCGCATTAGCAGCAGTGAAAATAATTGAAAGTAGAAAGAATAAAAATAATGAAAACTAAATCTAAAAAAATTAAATTAACTCATATAATCTGTTCGCTTGGATACGGCGGAGCAGAGAGATTTTTGATTGACTTAATAAAAAATACCGACCGAGAAAAATATGAAATTTCTGTTTTGTGCGTTATTAAAGGCGGACCATTGGTTGAAGAATTGGAATTGAACGGGACAAAAGTTTTCATCATCGGAAAAAAAACAAAACTTGGAATTTTAACAATCTGGAAAATTTATAAATATTTGAAAAAAGAAAAAATACAAATCGTCCATACTCATCTTTTCGCCGGAGATGCTTGGGGGCGGATTGCCGCTATTTTGGCGCGAACACCAATTATTATTTCCACTGAACACAGCGTAAATTTTAACGAAGGAATTATTAAACGCTTGGTTAAAAAATTCCTTTCTTATTTCACTGATAAAATTATCGCTATTTCTCAAACAGTAAAAGAAAATTCGCAAAAAAGAGATTGGATCAATTCAAAAAAAATTGAAGTGATTTATAACGGGATTGATTTGGATAAATTTTCCAAGCTAGATTTCCGTTTTCACGGAAATGACAAAGAAAAAAATGAGAATAATATCACTTTAGGTTTTGTGGGTAGATTAGAAAAGGAAAAAGGAGCGGAATATTTAATTAAAGCGCTCCACCTCTGTCATCCCCGTCCCGCATCAGAGCGTGGGATAAACTCCGGCGAAAATCTAAAATTAAAAATTCTCGGTGATGGAACTCAAAGAAAAAATTTAGAAACAATGAGCAACCAGTTTGGCTTAAAAGATAAAATAGAATTCTTGGGATTTAAAAATAATCCGGCAAATTTTTATCAAGAAATAGACATTTTAATTATTCCTTCTTTGTGGGAGGGCTTAAGTATTGTTGCTTTAGAAGCAATGGCTTCCGGTATTCCAATTATTGCCAGTAATTCTGGCGGACTTAAAGAAATTATTGAAAACGATTCCGCCTACGGCGGATCCCTGTCTGCCGCAGGCACTGGCGCTAAAGGCGGAAAAACCGGACTTTTATTTGAATCAAGAAATTCTAAAGATTTAGCTGAGAAAATTTTATGGGCAATTAAAAATTATGATAAGATGAATTCAATGGCTGAAAAAGCAAAAATCAAAGTTGAAGATTTTGATATTAAGAAAAAAGCAAAAGAATATGAAAGGATTTATGAAAATTTTACAAATTAACAAATTTTTTTATCTCAAAGGCGGTTCAGAAAAATATTTTTTTGAACTTCGCAATCTTTTGAAAAAAAATAACCATCAGGTTATTGATTTTTCAATGAAAGATAAAAAAAATCTGCCAAACCCTTACAGCGAATATTTTATTGAACCGACAAATTTAAGAGGTTTAGTCTCTTTAAAGAGGATAAACCTCTTATTTAAACTTATTTGGAATAAAGAAAGCCGGAAAAAATTAGAAAAACTAATTCAAAAAGAAAAGCCGGATATTGCTCATATTCATAATATCCATCATGAAATTTCTTTGTCTATTCTGCCAGTTTTGAAAAAATATAAAATTCCTGTTGTCCAAACACTTCATGATTATCAAATAATTTGCCCAAATTACAAATTATATTCTCAAGGAAAAATTTGCGAGAAATGCCAAAAACATAAATATTACCAATGTTTCTTGAATAAATGTATTAAAGATTCTTATTCAGTAAGTTTGTTTGCAGCTTTGGAAAATTATTTTTATTGGCTTTCTGGAATTTATAAAAATGTGGATATTTTCATCGCGCCGAGCAAGTTTTTAAAAAATAAATTTATTGAATTTGGAATTCCAGAAAAGAAAATAGTTTATTTGCCAAATTTTGCGGAAAATCCCTTTAACAAGAAAGAAGGCGAAGTGGCGCCGCTTCGCCTTCAAGAGAAATACAGAAGTGATAATGAACAAAATAATTACATCCTTTATTTTGGTCGTCTCTCAAAAGAAAAAGGAATTGATATTTTAATTGAGGCAATGGCTTTAGTAAATGAAAATATAAAATTGAAAATCGTTGGTAATGGTCCAGAAAAAGAAAATCTGAAAAAATTAGCTGAAAAATTAAAAATTAATAATCAAATCCAATTTCTTGGACACAAAAACCAAAATGAATTAAAAGAAATTATTAAAAATTCTTTGGCTGTTATCGCGCCTTCGCAATGGTATGAAAATTGTCCATTATCAATTTTAGAAGCGTTTTCGTTTGGCAAATTGGTTATCGCTTCAAACTTGGGAGGCATTCCCGAGTTGGTTAAAGACGGAAAAACCGGATTTCTTTTTGAACCAAGTAACGCAAAAGATTTATCTGAAAAGATTAATTTACTTTTTGAAAATTCAGAAAAAATAATTTCAATGGGTAAATCCGCCCAAGAAGAAATTGAAAAAAAATATAATCCAGAAATTCATTATCAAAAATTAATGGAGATTTATGAAAAATTTATTTCTTAAAAAACTAATTCTTATTACCCTTATCGCCTGTATTGGACTGGCTGGTTTTAGTTTTTATGGAATTTCCGAAGTTAAAAAAGGCGAAATGGGAATTTTAAAGCCGATAATAAAACTTCTGCCTTTTTCAGAAAATAAAAAAGAAGAGATTTCTTTTCTTTTGGAAATTTTTCCGGAAATTGGCGGATTTGAAAAAGAAAAAACTTATCTTCTGCTTTTTGAAAACAATATGGAATTAAGACCGGCTGGCGGATATCTTGGCTCATTTGGAATTGTTAAAGTTAAAGATGGAAAATTTACTCATCTGGAAGTTCACGACACAAATATTTTTGACGGCTTTGGAAAAGTTGAGACAGAACCGCCCTGGCCGATTAAAAAATATCTGCATGTTTCCAACTGGCAGATGAGAGATTCCGGCTGGTCGCCTGATTTTCCCACATCAGCGAAAAAAGCCGAGTACTTTTATCGCTTGCAGGGTGGAAAGGAAAAAATTGACGGAATTATTGCCATTACTCCGCCGGTTTTAGAATCAGTTTTAGATTTAACCGGTTCTTTAGAATTTGAAGGGCATAATTACACAAAAGAAAATGTTATTCTTGATTTGGAATATCAAGTTGAACAAGATTATTACAAAAAAGGAATTCCCGAAGGCGAACGAAAAAGCGTTTTAAAAAAAATCGCTCCGATTCTAGCAGAGCGAATAGTTGAATTCAGCGTTTTAGACCAAATCAAACTTTTTAATTGTTTTGAAAAACATTTCAAAGAAAAAGAAATTATTTTCTATTTCCACAACAACGATTTGGAAAATAAGATTCTTGAAAAAAACTGGGGCGGGCAAGTGAAAAAAAATCCAGGCGATTTTCTGATGATTGTTGACGCAAATTTATTTTCTTTAAAAAGTGATCCGGTTGTTGAACGGTTAATTAATTACCAGATAGATTTGAATTCGCCGCGCCCGAATGCCCGTTTGGAAATTACTTACCGCCACCAAGGCAAAGAAGAAAATTGGCATATAAAAGATTACCAAAGTTATTTAAGAGTTTATCTGCCAAAAGGAAGCTGGCTGATAAAAGTTGACGGATTGTCAACGCCAGTTAAATTTCCTGATGAGCTGGAAAAAACAGTTTTCGCCGGAATGGTTTATGTTCCGCTGAACCAAGAGAAAAAAATTGTTTTTGAATATTTACTGCCAAAAGATTTCAAGAAAAATCCCTATAAATTGCTTGTCCAAAAACAAATCGGAACAAAAGATTATGATTTAAAAATTGAAATTATTTCTGATAAAAAACCAAAATACTTTCAGCCGAATTCGGCTAAAACAAAAAATGGAGCAACAATCTTTTCGCAAAAGTTAAAAGAAGATTTGTATTTTGAAGTTGGATTTTAAAGCTAAAAAAGCGAGGATATATATCCTCGCTTTTTTTAATCGCCACAGGCATCCAATGCCTAAAAGCCATGAGGCATTGGATGCCTGTGGTTATTTACGGCAATTTTTGCATCAGCGCTCCGTCTTCAGTATCCTCCAAAATGGTAACGGTTGACGAATAATTCTGATAACCGTCAGCTTGAATTTCCAAGTTATAATCATCTTCTTCAAGAGGAGTAAAAAACGCCTGGCCTTGTTCGTTAGTAGGAACTATTGTGTCATATCCTAAATCCAAATTAAAAATTCTTACGCCAGTTCCGAAAATCGGTTCAGAATCTTCAGAATCTTTTACTGTCATTATAAGAGTGTTTTCCGCGCCAAGAACCAAAGTTACCGGAGTAACCGTATCCGGCAAAATATCAATCGGCTGTTCATCGGAATCAGGCGAGATTAAATCAAAGCCAGTAGCGTCTTCATCAACGGAAAATTCATAAGAATCCCATTCTAAATTTAAAATTGTCAGCTGTCCCGCGGCGTCAACACTATGGTCTTCGGAATATTTATAAGTCGGAATTTCTTTGCCGATTTCTTTTAACCCTTGAAGATGAAAAGGAACATTGCCAATAGGTAAGCCAGTTTCTTCGGAAACAACACTGATATTAAATATGGATAATTTATCAATGGCAAAACTTATTTCAGTTAATTTTCCTTCAGCAATATTAGAATGAAGTTTTACCGGATCTTCCACTTCGTCTTCCCCGTAGGTTCTGTCCGTGCTATAGCCGCTTTTGCTTAAAGTAATTTGGTACCCTTCAACTGATTCCGGCGCTCCGGATAAAACCAATTGCCCATTATTATCAGTCAGATAATTTGCTTCAATTGCCGGAACAACATCATCATTTTTTAAATAAACATTTGCCTGAGCAACGCCGGCTCCACTGGCGTCAAAGCATACTATTGACAAAGTTCCGCTTCCTGCCGCTTGTTCCGCTCCTTTTGGAGAAATATCTGTAAAACCGGAAAGGGATCCTTCAAAAACTCCGGACCAATCCGCTTTCACTTTTACTCTTTTGTAATCGTTCGGAAGATCATCAGTTTCATCAACGCTTGTTCCGTCAAAAGGATCGTCAATATAAACAACAGTTGTTTTAACTGTAAAATCAATTCCGTTGCGGGTAATCTCTGTTTGTTCAGAAATAGTTCCAGATGGAATTCCGGAAACCGTTCCGACTTTATTATAAGAAAGGTTTCGCGCTTCTTCTAATTTTTGATTAACTAACATTTGAGCGGTAAGCCGCGCCCGGCTGCTGTTGACCATTTTTAAACTGCCCTGAAAAATTCCGTAAATGCCCAGCATCACGATTGCCAGAATCGCTACGCCGACCAATGTTTCAACTAAAGTAAATCCATTTTTCATATTTTTTTTATTTATTTTTAAAATTTTAATTCAACTTTCGACTTTATAGACTTTTGACTTTATAAACTTTATCATTTCCCCATCGCTTCTTCAACCGCTTTTTTCTCTTCGTCTGACAATTGATAAGACGATTTTCCTTTTTCAATCGGCTTGGCGTAAACGCGCGTCCCTTCTTTACTATGCAAGCTGGAAATAATCAGCCCGTTATCATAAGCGTCAAGAAAAGTAATGGCAAAACTTTGATCTCCGCCAATATCGCCGAAAGGATTATAGCGGACCAATCCGATTTTTTGAATTCCTCGCGAAGCAATCTGATGGATTTTTTCGCTTAATTTTAATAAATCTTCAGCGTCGTCTCTGTTTCTTTTAATTTCTTTATGCTGGTCTTCAATAATTTTTTCCAAATCTTTCGCTTCCTTTCCCTGAAAAAGCACTTTCTGTTTATTCTTGATATTTTTTATTTGCAAAAACAAATAGGCGAAACCAAAAATCAAAATTAAAACAATCGCGCTTAATCCTAAAATAATCGGCTGATAATTTTGTTGTATAAAATTAATTATTTGTTCCATAGTTTTTTATTTGACAATTTTTTAAAATACAAATTTATTTCCTGCCAATAATTAAAATATGTTCGCTGATTCCGATGCCCTAAACTCTCCGTAATCTTTTTTAACTAATTTCTTGGACATAAAATTAAATGTTTTTTAATAAATGCTCTGCCAGAACCAGATTTAAGATATTTTTCAAAATTGTAAGCGATATATTTATCTCCAGTTACAAAATAAAAATCCAATTTTATTGGCAAACGATTTGCTGTAGCTGACACATAACCTTTTTTATGTCTTTTAATTCTAGTTATAAGATTATCAGTACAGCCTACATAATAACCATTTTTACATTTTAAACTGTAGATATAGTACATAAAGCGGATTTATTACGCTCGCTACCGCATAGCTTTAGCGTAGCGGAGCCGAAACTCCAAAGTAGACGAGGCAAAGCTCGCCTTGCGAAGTTGTAGCTTAATAAGCGTAAGCTCGCCTTGCGAAGCTGTAGCTTAATAAGCGTAAGCTCGCCTTCGTCAAGGCTACGGCGGAGCGAAAACCCGCTTTCGCTCAACTTCAGCGGACTGTGTCACGCTCGCTACCGCATAGCTTTAGCGTAGCGGAGCCGAAGCCGAGCTTCAGCGAGGCGAAATAAGCGGACTGTGTCACGCCGAAGCTCCAAAGTAGGCGAGGCGAGGCTCGCCTTCGCTCCGCCGTAGCCTTGGCGAAGGCGGAGAGGGAGGGATTCGAACCCTCGATGCCTTTCGACATACGCGCTTTCCAAGCGCGCGCACTCGGCCACTATGCGACCTCTCCAAAAAGAAAATTAAGAAACTGATAGAAATTAATTGAAATTAGTAGAAACTAAGAAATTTTAATAAATTTATTCGTCTTTAAAAATATCCCGGCATGCTTTATGAATTTCATCAAAATTATCTCCGACCGGCAAAAGAACATATGACCCGTCAATATTTGAAGCGTACAAAAGCCCTTGCTCGGAAGTGTCAAAAACTTTTCTAATTATTTCCGGATTATCCATTTCTTTTTTCGCTTCAAGAAGCTCTTGCAGTTCCCAAAATTCCATATCAGTTCTGACATGCCTGCCGATTGTTTTTAAAATAGCGGTAATTTTAAAAGGATTTGCCAAGACCCCAAGATTCAGCGCCTTGTTTTCTATCCCCAAAAGTATTTGCTGCTGGCGCCGCGCCCTGTCAAAATCGCTTGATCCGTATCTTGCCCGAGCGTAAAGAAGAGCGGTCTCGCCGTCAATATTCTGCGATCCGGCCGGCAGAGAAATCGTTCCTTCCGCAAATTGGAAAGGGTCGGAAAAAGGCTTGTCCAGATAAATAGTCACTCCTCCTAAAGTATCAATGATTTCCTGAAAAGCGATAAAGTCAACGCTGAAAGCATAATGAATCGGCAGTCCGGAAATATCAGAAATAACTTTTTTGCTATACGCCAATCCTCCACCGTCATATTTTTCCTTTATACCCAAAGCGTAAGCGTAATTTATTTTCTGATGATAATTATGCTCCGGCATTTCTACCCAAAGATCGCGTGGTATAGAAATTAAAGCGGTTTTATTTTCTTCCGGTTTTATGCTGGCAATTATCATTGTGTCAGAAAGAAGCCCGCCGTTAGGATCATTCTCACCTCTTATTCCAAGAATTAAAATATTAGTCCGCCCTTCTTCTTCATTTTCATTTTGTGAAAAAGCATTTTCGCCTAAAGGCAGAAATTTATAAATTCTTTTTTCTAAAGGAAGAAAAGCAATAATGCTTTTCCAAAGAGATCCTTCACTTGAAGAAATTTTATTAAAAGTGGAATTGACCTGATAAGCGGTATGTCCGAAAAAGACAGCGGCAATAATCAAAATGCCTAAAAAAACCAACAAAAATTTTCTTTGGTAGAATTTTTTTCTGGGAGGATTGATTGAAATAATTTCTTTTTCTCCAACAGAATTTTTTTCTAATTGTTCCGGAGGATAATAAACCATAAAATTATTTTGAACTTAATTGAATTTAATTGCTATTATTAGCTTACCATATTTTATCTCATTTTGGCAATAAAAAAAGGAGTTAAAAAAAAGAAAAACTCCTGATGTTATTTTTTAAGAACTATTCCCGCTTTTATTTTTTTGAGAAAAGCAATTTCCCTTCCCTAAATCGCGATTGGATAACGATTTCACTATCTGCTGATTTTGTTATTTCGCCAACAATTTGAGCTTGTATGCCGTCTTTTTTCGCTTCCTTAATAATTATTTCCGCATCACTTTCTTTCTCCGCAACAATCAGCATTCCGCATCCGCCGTGCAAAGTGCCATACGCTTGCTTATCAGTTAATCGGTTATTCGTATCCCAGGATAATTTCTGCGCTTCCAATAAAACCTCTGCCGGTTGAGGCATAGAACGCAGATTCGCGCCAACGCTTTTCGGAAGTATCTCGCCGAATTTATTCCAGATTCCGCCGCCAGTGATATGAGCGATACCGGCAATTTCCGCCAATGGCTTGTCAGTGCTTGCGTCAGGATTCCATCCGATGAGCCGGCAGATAGTTTTCGCGTAGCTTTTTGAGGGTACGCAGAGTTTTTTCACAAATTCAATCGCTTCAGAACTTTCCATAATTTTTTTGATATCCGGTCCGAATTTTTCAATGATTAAATTAGTAAAAAAAGTTCCGCCGTTGCATCTGTAACCCGGCTCCCAAAATCCGATAATCGGCATATCCGATTTTATTTTTGATCCGTCAATAAGCAAATCGCGATGAGCCAAACCAATACAAGAAGCGCTCCAAGTTAAAACAAGCTGTTCGTCAGAATTTGTATCGCAGAAAGCAGTAATGCTGTGTTTCATAACCGCTGTTTCGCCGGTGATATTCACTAATCCGGATTCTTTGAGCGCCGCGCCATATCCTCGCATAACAGATTCAAAAAGCGGAAGATTTTTCTCTGTAATTTTTTTAATATTTATCTCGTTGTCAATTACTGCGGGAAATCTTCCGGTTCTGGCAAAATCATCGGCAGTCATAGCAATAATTTCCCAGCCAAGCCCCTGAAAAACTTCCGGCGTTCCAATAAGAGCGGGAAATTGCGTTTTTCCGCCAGCGCCGTCATTTTCAACTTCCTGGAACATATTGGATTGCGCCATTTGCTTAAGAATATGTTTTTTCCAAATAAATCCTACCGGTCCCCTGAAGCTATCCGGCTGATGCGGTATAATTTCTACTGCCGGACAATTTTGATGGCTTTGAAAACAAATATCTTTAGCTAATTGCGAGGCGCGATCTCCCGGATCTATAATTTCTTTTTTATATAAATCACTCATAATTTTTCCCTTCTTTTTTATTTTCCACATCAACTTGTTCGCACCAATTCCTTGCGTTCTGAAACATTTTCAGCCACGGCGAAACTTGCAACGAAGCTTTCCAATCTTCGGGTATATATGGCCATTGCCAAAGGCGAAACGCCCGTTCAGGATGAGGCATCATTGCTAAGTGCCTGCCGTCTGGCGAACAAAGCGCGGCTATTCCCAAAGGAGAGCCATTGGGATTAAACGGATATTGTTCTGTCGGTTTGTTTTCATCGTCCGCGTAAACTATCGGCGCTAAGTTTTTTTGAGATATTTCGGATAAAATTTTAGAATTCGGACAATACAAGCGGCCTTCTCCGTGAGCTACCCAAATGCCGAGAATTGAGTCCTCCATATCTTTCAACATAATTGAAGGGCTTTTCGTAATTTTTACTGTTGTCCAGCGGGACTCAAATCGTTCCGATAGATTGCGGATAAATCTTGGCTGCTCTGTTTCGGAAATTTCTCGCCAAGGAACCCAGCCCAATAGCGCCATCAACTGGCATCCGTTGCATACACCGAATGAAAAAGTGTCTTTTTGTTCATAAAAATCATTGAACATTTGCCGCAGTTTTGGATTGAATTTAATCACCCCGGCCGATCCCTTGGGGCTGTCCAAAACATCAGCGTAAGAAAATCCGCCAACAAACGCCGCTCCTCTGAATTGAGATAAAGAAATATTTTTCTTGAGCAAGTCCGTCATCGTGACATCCCACGGTTCAAATCCAGCCGCATAAAAAGCGGATGCCATTTCCCGATCGCCATTGCTTCCTTCCTCGCGGATAATAGCCACTTTTAGTTTTGTTGTTTGTGAAAGAATTTCCGACGGCGTTTCTTCCGGACGAAATGCCAATTGATAATTCGGACCAGTTCGGTTATGAAGCTCCGCTTGTTTTTTAGCCAAATCAGGATTCATCTGTTCTTGTTCAAGCCGATCGCTCGTTGATTCCCACCAATTCAAAAGAGTTGATGCGGAAATATCTAGCGCGATTTGATTGCCATAACGAATTATTATCTGCCGTTCTTTTTGGGTTTCACCCAAGATTATAGAAGGAACATTGGATTTTTTCAGAATCTCGTAAATCGCTTTTTCGTTTTCCGGCAGATATTCCAAAACTAATCCTAATTCTTCAGAAAATAGTTTAGCAATCATTCCCTCTTTGCATTCAGGAAGAGCAATTTTTATTCCGCAGTTTCCGGCTATCGCCATTTCAATTAAAGCGGTGATTAATCCGCCGTCGCTTCGATCGTGGCCTGACAGGATTAAATTTTCTTTAATCATTTTTTGGACCGCTTTAAAAGCGCTGCCAAGAAGCGTTGGATTATCAGCATCCGGAGATTCATCGCCAATTTGCCCGAATGCTTGCGCTAAAGCCGAACCGCCAAGACGATTTTTACCTGGCGCTAAATCAATCAGCATTAGTTTGCTTTTGCCCGGCTGCTTTAAATCAGGCGTCACAATTTTAGTAATATCAGGCATTGAACAATAAGCAGAAATAACCATTTGTCCGGGAGCTTTAACAATTTCTGAATCAACTTTAGCCGCCATTGAAAGACTGTCCTTACCTCCATCAGCGGCAATGCCAAGCGTTATCATCAAATCGCGCATAGCAGCGGCCGCGTCATAAAGCAAAGCGTTTTCGCCGGGAAGTTTGGCCGGCCACATCCAGTTCACCGAGCACTTTATATCTTTTATGTCGCTGATAAGCGCCCAGCACATATTAGTCAGCGTTTCAGCAACAGCCATTCGCGCGCCAGACGCTGAATCAACAAGCATTTTTATCGGCTGTTCGCCGACTGAAATAGCGGCGCCGGTGAGACAAAAATGGCTCTGGGCTATTACTGACACATCTGAAACCGGCAGATGCAAAGGACCACAGCATTGCTGCTGGGCGATAAGTCCGGTAACGCTTCTGTCCACTTTTCTTGTTAAATATCCTTTTGATCCCACTGACGGCAAACGGAAAATTTTCTTCAAAGCTTCTTCAATTGTTATAGCATCTGGCAATCGCAAAGGAGTCAATTTTTTGACAGGACGATCTGACGAGAATGTTTTCTGCGGCATATTACTTAAGATTTGTGATAAGTTTAAATTTACCGGCGTAGAATTATTTTTACTGTCACTAACTACAATTTTTCCGTCTCCGGTAATCTCTCCCAGAATTTCGCAATTAACTTTTTCTCGATCGCATATTGACTGGAATTCTTTTATTCTATCCGGACTTATTAACAAAGCGTTGCGTTCCTGATATTCAGCTCCCCATATTTCAACAACAGACATTGTTTGGTCTCCGACTTTAATATTGCGAATTTCAATTTTGCCGCCGGCCGGTTCAATAATTTCAGTCAGGACATTGCATGGCCCGCCTGCGCCTTGGTCATGAATACTTAGAATCGGATTTTCTTCGCCCATTTCAACACAGACCCTGATAACTCTGTTCATTTTTTGTTCCATCTCAGCGTCTCCGCGCTGCACCGCGTTAAAATCAAGCTCTGCTTTATTCCGCCCCTGAATCATACTTGAAGCGGAACCGCCGCCCATGCCGATTCGGTAAGCCGGACCGCCGATCTGCGCGATCAGCATCCCCTGTTTCGGCTCTTGTTTTTTGATATGGCTGCCGTCAATCTGGCCGATGCCGCCGGTGAACATTATCGGTTTTATCCATTCGCGGCGTTCGTTGTTGGGAATTCTTACACCGAATGTCCTGACAAAACCCTGAATGAGCGGCTCGCCGAATTTGTTTCCATAATCTGAAGCGCCGTTGCTTTCTTCAATTAAAATATCAAGCGGACAGGCAAGATTTTTCGGATAAACAAAACTGCTGTCTTCGCCGGGAATCGGATAATCAAAAATATTAAGATTACCCACGCAATATCCAGCTGCGCCGGCTACCACTAACGCGCCTTTTCCAGTTGCCTGAACATCGCGAATTCTCCCGCCGGTTCCGGTTTCAGCTCCGGGAAACGGAGCTATGCCGCTGGGAAAATTATGCGTTTCAGCGGTAAAGATAAAATTGTATGTTCGCCGCTGTTTTGAAAACGGCGAACAAGCTCCAGAATATTGCGGCGCGATTGTCCAAATTGGATATCCTTTGATGGCGCTTGAATTATCGTTAAAGGCAATAATGCTATTATTCAGATTGGCTTTCAAAGTTGATTTGATTATTTGAAACAAGGTCTCAGGAATTTCCTTTCCGTTAATAATCAGCTTGCCTTTGAAAAACCAGTGGCGCGAATGCTCGCTGTTTGATTGGCCGAGCTGAAAACATTCTACATTAGTCGGATTTCTTCCGATGGTTTCCGCAAATAGTTTGTGGTAGAAATTAATATCCCATTCATCCATACCCAATCCCATCTTTTGATTAATTTCTTCTAAAGCTTTGCTGCCTTTTTCAATCAGCGGCACTGAATAAACTTTTTCCGGCGCGATTCCAGTTCCAAATGTTTCTAAAGGTTTTTCATAGACGCATTCAGTCATCCGATCGCAATGTTCGGCGATAAATTCCGCTTTGTCAATTTCCGGCAATAATAAATATCGGGTTGAGCGTTCAATCCGCCTGATTTTTTTCAATCCGCAGCTATGGCAAATTGAAACTGCGTTTGACGAAAAAGCTGTTTCAAAATTAAGCCGCGGCCCTATCTCAATAATTTTTTGCCGCCCAAAATCAATAAGCGATTTCTCTCCAAAATTTTCCGGTTCAAATGTTTCCGCAAAAAGCCATTTTAATATTTCTATTTCTTTCATATCTAACAACGCAGATGTTTCCACATAAAAACAAACTTCTTTTTCTTTTTCGCTTTTTCTATAAAATTTTTTCATATCGTTTATTGTTTGTTTTTTTAACGGAAAAAATTATTGATTTCCGATTTATACTTATTTAGAATATTTGCTGGAATATTAATCTGTCCGTAATCTTTGTCGCAGAAACAGTTTGATTTATTCAGCAATTTATAATTCAATTTACAATATGTTATTAAAAATTCAGTAATCAAAAAATTATTAATAGCAAAAATTCTTTCTAAATTATTATTTTCGCAAATGTCCAAAAAATTATCCCATTCCTTTTCAAAATCCAAACAAATATCATATTTATTCCAAACAGCTTTAATTTTTTCTTTATTCATTATAGGTTTAAATCTTATGATTTTACTTTGAGAAGTTATCATAATTAGAATTTATTTAAGTTTTAATCAAATTCTCTGCGAGAACGAGTTTGTAATTTGTTTTTTTGTTTTGGAAATGGATTATGAATTTGTTTTTGAGAAAAATCTGCCATATCCGCTTTTAAATTTCGTTTTTTGTGTATTTGATCAACTAATTTAATGAATGATTTACTTGATTACCTATATCATACCAGTATCACTTTTTAATAATATTGCCTTTATTTAAAGTTAATTTTAAGATTTACCAGTATCACTACCAGTATCACTTTTTAATTTCCAATATGCTCTATTATCCCCCTTTGAAATTTTAGGATTTCCGATAAGATTTATTTTTCCATCCTTTTTAAGCTCACTTAAATATTTATTTATTGTTGGCTTGGGAATACCTTTTAATGCTTCTATAAAATCTGATATAAATCCTTTTTTATAATGTTTCAAGTGCTCTAAAATTAATCTTTTATTTGTTTCTTTGTCCAATCCTCTCCTACGCGTATACTCACCTTTTCTATTAATATAATCGTAATATTGTTTTGATAACATATATTTCCCAAATTTTATTTTTTCAATCAATCCCAATTCTAAAAGATTTTCCGTAATTTGATTGGCTCTAATTTTTTTATTATCCTTTATAGAATGTAAAATTATTAATTCTTGGTCATTTAATATTTTCTGTTTTTTATCAGCAATACGCAAAACATATTTCGCAAATTCTATATCCTTAATGGTGCCATCAAGTTCTAAAATTACATGATATTGATCAGTTTTATCATAATTTGGAAGGTTTTTTCCTAAAGAAAGCTGTTTTTCTACCATTAGATTTACGCCACTGCCAAATTGTTCAACAAATTCGCATTTATAAAGAACATCAGCAATTAATTTATTTCTTGTTTTGCATTCATCTATAATATTTTCAGCTGTAACTCCTTCTAAAAATCCGCCAGGGCTTTTGATTGTTATTTTTGACTGAACTTGAAGAACAAAATTAGTTTCCGTAACAGAATAATCACGATGTATTATCGCATTATTAATCGCCTCTCTTATTGTTTCCTCGTTAAACGCTTTTTTATCTAAAAGAAGCATTCCGTGAGGAATATGTAAAGTAATATTTCTTGAATTTATTTTCTGCCAAATTTTATCGTAAAAAAGCAAATAGCCAGCCGCGTATATTTCTGTATCTTGATTTCTAATCTCGTTTTCCGTTAATTTATAGCCAAAACGAGTTTCAGCATAAGGCAAAAATTGTTTTACAGATTCTTCTTTTCCTAATAAAACAAGAGCGGCTATAGTAATTTTACTATCTTGAATTAATCTTAAATCTGTTAAAAGTTGTTTATCATTTAATTCGCTAATATTTCTCTGAAATCTCCCTGATTGCTGAAGTAATCTTCTTAATTCTTTTAATGCTTCAATTGATAAATTTTCAAAAGATGCTTCTTTGATAATTTGTGAGGAATAATCAGTCACTGCTTCGTTGACTATTTTTTTTACTTGATCTGGTGTCATCGATTCTAACCTATCTTTGACACGCATTAAATATTGCCCTTTAAATTGAAGTGGTTCGCCGATAGGTCTGGATGGTATATTAATAATCAACGCTCTCTTTTTATCATCAAAATATTCTTCCACCGATACTCTGCGTTTCCAAAAATTAAAAATATCTTTTTCTAATTTATCGGCATCAGAAAAAGCTTTTGTGCCTATAAATTCTCTGGGTATTTTATCACTAACGCCCAAAACCAATTTCCCGCCTTTTTCATTCGCTAAAGCAACACAATAACCGCAGACAGAATGTCTTCCACTGTCAAAATTAAAAGATGTTTCAGCCTTTTTAAATTCAATGTGTTCTGTCTCTTTGTTAGCATTTAATAAATTTGCAAATTCTTCTTTGGTCATATTCATTTTAATAATTTAATAATTTTTAAATTAGTTGATGCTTCGTTGTTTATTTTAATTAAATAATAATTTAAATATTTTTTATTACTTTCCCACAATCCCAATTTCTCCCTTGCTTAAATCGTAAAGTTTATAAACAAGTTGATCAATTTCCCTCTCCAAATTTTCCACATCCGCTTTTGGATTTTGTTTTTTAGGATCTAATTTTATCTGTTAATTCCATTATAACAAAAATCGCCAATTATCTTTTTACTAAAAAATCTTTTAAAACCATAGTCGCCTTGCAGTCGTCTTCATTATAATCTAAAATTCTTTTTATTATTTTCTCGTCATTAGTTTTAAGATATTCATTGTACCATTGAATTGACAGCGCGCCCGAAGGGCTTTTATCTCTCCACTTAAAACCCAGATAAACCGCAATATCTTTAATGGAATAACTGGCTAACGGCCAATCAGTATTTTTTAATACTACCTTATATAAATCAATCACTTTTGAATTATTAAAAAAACTTTCTAAATCATCTTCAGAAATTATATCAAGATATTGTTTTCTCATTTTTTTATAAGCGGTTTTTTCGTAAGCAGAATAATAATATACCGCGTAATCATTTTTGGGCAATGTTTTAATATAATCCCAAAACTCCTGCCATGCCTGCTTTTCCGCTTCAGCAGTATTATTCTTTGCTAAAAAATAAATAAATTTTTCTTTGTTTCCGCGCTTTTCATAAACGCCATGCAAATAAACTAAATTTTGCGTAGGGTCGGCTTCAATATCAAAAAATAATTCAACAGAAACCTTTGGCAGTTCAATGGCTTTATGAATAATCGGCTTTTTTATATTTGAAAGAATGTTTGCCCTAATTTTTTGTTTCTCCAAAGTTTTTCTGCCAACACCTGCTAAAAACTTTTTATTACTCTCTTTTAATTGCATTGCTTCATCAATATTTACATTGCAAAAATCTTTAACTTTTTCAACGCCTAAATCCGCAGCTATTACATCTCTTTTGCTTCTTCCTAAATAAAAAATATTTGTTAAGTCATCATTCGCTTTGCACCAATTCTTACAGCTGTTAAACCAAGGGCATAATTTACAAACCCCTGAATTAGCCGGCGAATTTTGTTTTTTATTATTGATCAAAGCGCCTACTTCTTCTTTTAATTCTTCATAATATTCCCACCATGACTGCGGAGCTTTAGATCCAATCCGCTCATCCAATCTATACTCAATCTTATTTTCTTCTATATCAAGAATTAATCCTTTATTCTCTTTGGCAAAGCCCAGCTGTTTTAATAATTCAACATAAAAGCATAGCTGGGCAGCATAATGCTTTTTGGGCTTGCCTTCATCATTCTCGCTTACGCCTTCATATCCTCTGCCGGCTTTAATGTCAATCGGAATGTAATAGCCGTCAGGCAATCTTTTCAGCAAATCAGGAATGCCTACTAAATTATCATATTTTAACACGCCCTGATAAATTAATTCTTTTTCTGCTTCTATTGCTTTAATAGTGCGTTCAAATCTTTCGTCAAAATCTCCTTTGCTTAAATCAGTAAATTTGCCTATTCTGCTAATTACTTTTTCCTCATGCTGTACGCCCCTGTCCCAAAGCAATTGCACAAACGGA
>DAOWLE010000006.1 GCA_030643545.1 bacterium
CCTGCTGTAAAATAAATTTTAATTCTTTTTTGTTCATATTTTTATTTTACCATATTTCTTGCGTTTTTATAAACTGCGGTTTTGGAGAGGAGTTTACATTATTCCGTATTTTTGACTTACCCCGTTAGAAAAATTGGACATTTTGCCTTTATTCGTTTATAATTATAACAAAGATTAAAAAAATAAACAATCTTAATAAATTTATTTTCTAAATTAAACAAACGAAAAATAGCTAAATTATGCTTTTTTAAAACTTCTATAAAATTTTTATGTTCAATCAAATATTTATTATCATTTTAATCATCGTTGCCGCGGGAATCGGATTATTTTTTATATTTAAGAAATTTTTGTCTGGTTATTTTAATTCATTCAGCGAGAAATTGATTGATAAAAATTTAAAATTAGTTGACGAAAAAAGCAGGGAAATTTTTAAAGATGAAAGAGAGCGGCTATTGGGCCATTTTAACGACAAGCAAAATATTATTGACGAAAAAATAAAAACCAATGAACAGTATTTACAGAATAAACAGGATATTATTAAAGAATTGATTGAAAAAATTGACCAGAGAATAAACGAGAGCCAAAGAAAATTGGAACATACCGAAAAAGAAAGGATTGGCGAATTTTCAAATTTGAAAGCGATTTTGGAAGAACATAAAACAATTACCAAGAATTTGAAAACATCAACCGAGGATTTGAAAAATGTTTTGTCTAATAATCAGTTGCGCGGAAGATATGGCGAGGAAGTGGCGGAAAATTTATTAAAAGTCGCCGGATTTGTCAAAGGTTTGAACTACGACGGAAATCTCAGCCAGGAAACAAACGCCAATCGTCCGGATTTTACAATTTATCTGCCAAATAAAAATAAAATTAACATCGATGTTAAATTTCCTTATCAGTCATTAGTAAAATTTCAGGAGATTGAAGATAAATTGGAAAAGAAAAAATATTTCGCCCAATTTAAAACTGATGTCAAACAAAAAATCAAACAAGTTACCAGCCGCGATTATATCAATCCGGAAGAAAAAACTTTGGATTTTGTTATTTTGTTTGTTCCAAATGAAATGATTTTTAGTATTATCTGCGAAAAAATGCACGATGTTGTTGACGAAGCAAACCAAAAAAAAGTGGCAATTGTCGGACCGATTTCTTTTGTGACATTTTTGAGAATGATACATCAGTCATACGAAAATTTTAAAATTCAGGAAGATTTGCAAAGAGTGGTCGGATTGATTGGAAAATTTAAACAGGAATTTTCCAAATATAATGTTGAATTTGACAAACTCGGCAATAAAATCACTTCTGCTTCAACGCAGTATAATGTTTTAACAACAACCAGAATGAGGAAATTGGAAAAAATAGTGGATCAGATTGAAGGAGAGGAAAAATTGGAAGAAAAAAAAGATAATAGAAAATTAATATAATTTTTGATTTTTTATGAAATTTCCAAATGAAATTATAAATATTTTAGAAAAATTAAAATCATCCGGGTTTGAGGCGTACGCGGTCGGTGGATGCGTTCGTGATTTTTTGCTTGCCCGCCAAAGCTTTAGCGACGGAGGGCTTGCCCGTCAAAGCAAAAGCGAAGGAGGGCTTGAAGTTGAACCAAAGGATTGGGATATTACCACTAACGCCAAACCGGAAGAAATTCAAAAAATTTTTCCAAAAAGTTTTTATAAAAATAAATTCGGGACGGTAACGGTAAGAAGTCAAAAGTTGAAAGTCCGTAAAGTCGAAAGTAACGGAAAACAAAAATCTGATTTTTTTGAAGTGGAGATTACGCCGTTTAGGACTGAAGAAAAATATTCTGATAAAAGGCACCCTGACAGTATCCATTTTGCCAAAAGTTTAGAAGAGGATTTAAAGAGAAGGGATTTTACAATAAACGCTTTTGCTATGGATATTAAATCCCAAATCCCAAATCCCAAATCCCAAACAAATTCCAAATCACAAATTCCAAATTCAAAACCATTAAGTTCCAAGTTCCAAGCTTCAAGTTATAAGATTATCGATTTGTTTAAAGGGCAAAAGGATTTGGAAAAAAAGATTTTAAGGACAGTCGGCAAGCCGGAGGACAGATTTTCAGAAGACGCTTTGCGGATGATGCGGGCGGTTAGATTTGCTGTTCAACTAAATTTTGTAATAGAGCCAAAAACATTTGAAGCAATCCAAAAAAACGCCCATTGGCTGAAAATGGTTTCCAAAGAAAGAATCAGAGATGAGCTGGTGAAAATAATTTTGTCGGATTATCCGGACAAGGGAATTTTACTGTTGAAAGACGCCGGGCTTTTGAAATTTATTATTCCGGAATTGGAAAAAGGAATCGGCGTTAGCCAAAATCGCCATCATATTTATACAATTTTCCAGCATTTAATTCTGTCTTTAAAATATTGCCCGAGCAAAAAACTTGAAGTGCGATTAGCCGCTCTTTTTCATGATATTGCCAAACCGGAAACAAAAAGCGGCGATGGTCCTGACGCAACTTTTTACAACCACGATATTGTCGGAGCAAAATATGTCTGGCAGATTATGAATCGCTTGAAATTTCCCAGAAAAATCATTGAAAAAACTTCTCTTCTTGTCCGCTATCATATGTTTTATTACAATGTTGACGAAGTTTCCGAAGCCGGAGTCAGGCGGCTTGTCCGCAAAGCCGGTCTGGAAAATATGAATGATTTAATTGATTTAAGAATTTCCGACCGTTTGGGAAGCGGTGTGCCAAAAGCAAAGCCGTATAAATTGCGGCACTTGGAATATTTAATCCAGAAAGTTTCTAAAGATCCGATTTCGGTAAAAATGCTGAAAGTCAGCGGAGAAGACATAATGAAAATTTTAAAAATTTCTCCGGGTCCGAAAATCGGCGCGGTTCTTGACGCTTTACTGGCGGAAGTTTTGGAAAATCCGGATTTGAATAAAAAAGAAACTTTGAAAAAACGAGTTAAAGATTTAGGCAAAAAAAATATTCAGGAACTTTCTCAAAAATCAAAAGAAGTTGAAGAAAAAAAAGAAGAAATTGACTTGGAAGAAAAAAAGAAATTTTATGTAAAATAAATTATTGAAACGGGATGTGGCCTAGTGGCTTAAGGCGCAGCGTTCGGGACGCTGAGATCGGGAGTTCAAATCTCCCCATCCCGACCAATAAAAATGTAAAGCAAAGATAGGTGTAATTTCGGTTCCCTGCCTGTCGGCAGGCAGGCCTGTCTGCCGAAGAGGCAGGAATTCCGGGCAGCCCGACTAATGTTTCTATATAAAAATTTTAAACAAACCAAAAATATGAAGACAATTATTATTGGCGCAAAGGGAATGCTCGGCAAGGAATTAGCAAAAATTTTTCAGGATTGGAATCCAATTTGCTGGGACCAGGCAGAAATTGATATTGCTGACAGAGAAGATGTAAATGAGAAAATTTCCGAAACAAAACCGGACTTGGTTGTCAACGCGGCGGCTTACACTAATGTTGACGGCGCGGAAACAAACCGCGATTTGGCGATGAAAGTCAACGGCTATGGAGTCGGAAATTTAGCGGAAGCGTGTAAAAAATGCAACGCGATTTTAATTCATTATTCAACTGATTATGTTTTTAACGGGAAAAAACAGGAAGGATATAAAGAAGATGACCAACCAAAAAATCCAATCAATGTTTACGGCAAATCAAAACTGCTCGGCGAAAAATTACTGCAGAAAAATACCGGCAAATTTTATTTGATCCGCCTTTCTTGGCTTTTTGGAAAATTCGGAAAAAATTTTGTGGAAACAATGTTGACATTAGCCCAAAAAAATGAGATAATCAAGGTAGTTAACGACCAGCGTGGAAAACCGACTTTTGCTTTTGATTTAGCCAAAAAAACAAGGAACTTGGTTGAAGAAAAATTCCCTTTTGGAATTTATCACATCACTAACGAAGGCGATTGTTCGTGGTATGAATTTGCCTGTGAAATTTTTAAAATAACTGGGAATAAAGTTGAAATTATTCCAGTCGAGTCAAAAGAATTTCCAACCGCGGCAAAACGCCCGGCTTGGTCAATTCTCGTTAATACAAAACTTCCTCCAAATCGTTCTTGGCAAGAAGCGCTGGAAGAATATTTGAAAAATTAGAAAAATAATCTAACAATAAAACTATGATTAAAAAAGCAATTTTACCAGTGGCTGGGTTTGGAACAAGATTCCTCCCGGCTACAAAAGCCCAGCCGAAAGAAATGCTTCCTATTGTTGACAAGCCGATTATCCAATATTTAGTAGAAGAAGTTGTTGCCGCGGGAATTGAAGAAATTATTTTTGTTACTGGTCGCGGAAAACGAAGCATTGAAGACCATTTTGACCATTCTTTTGAATTGGAATATAACTTGGTTGAAAAACGAAAACACGATTTGCTCAAGGAAATTTATAAAATTTCAAAATTGGCAAAATTTTCTTATGTCCGCCAGCCAAGTCCGCGAGGCGATGGCGACGCTGTTTTTCGCGCGCGCGAACTTGTTGGCAATGAACCTTGCGCGGTTTTATTCGGTGACGATTTAGTTGATTCAGAAGTTCCATGTATTAAACAATTAATGGATGTTTATGAAAAATACGGTGATTCAGTTCTTGCTTTGGAACAAGTTCCCGAAAAAGATGTCTCCCGTTATGGAATTGTTGACTCAATTTTACTTGAAAAACGAACACATCAAATAAAAGATATTATTGAAAAACCAAAATTAGAAGAAGCTCCTTCTAATTTAAGCATCGTTGGAAAATATATTATTACTCCCGATGTTTTTGATACGCTTGAAGCGTTGATTCCCGCGAAAAAAGACGATGAGATTCGCCTTGCTGATGCTTTCAAATTGCTCCTTAGAAAAAAACCGATTTACGGATATGAATTTGAAGGAAAAAGATATGACTGCGGGAGCAAATTAGGATTTCTTAAAGCAACAGTTGATTTTGGATTAAAACACCCTGAGATTAATGAGGGATTTAAAAAATACTTGAAAAATCTTAAAATTTCATAATCTTTACCTGTCAAAGATTTTATGGAAATAAATTCAAAAACAAAAATTAAAAAAAGATTTCTTTCTGTGGCAAAACGCAGCGCTTTTTTCCTGTTTTTATTTTTTATTATTTTAACCGCTTTGGCCGGATATATTTTTTATCAAAAAGTATATTTGCTTTTAACTCCGGCGGATCAAAATAATCCTATAAATTCCCAGATTAAACAAGTAACAATAAAAGATAATCTCTTGGGAAAAATTTCGGAAAATTTAGACAAAAGAATTTTTTACATCAATGAAGAAATAGAAAAAGAATTTTCCGATCCGTTTGAACCATAAATCGTTAATATCAATCGGAGGGAGATAGGAAAGAAAATATGTTTATAAATTTTAATAAAATAAAATTAATTCCCTTTTTTTGTCTTTGGGGATTTTTTATTTTTGGAAATTTTGTTTTTGCCGCTAATGAGAATGATATTATCATAAATGAAATCGCTGCGTTTGAATCATCCGGCTATGAATGGATAGAAATTTACAATACAACAAACAGCGAAATTGATTTAACCGATTGGAAATTTATTGAAGGATTCAGTGAATCAGATAAAGACGGAAAAAGCCATAAATTAAATTCTTTTAACAGAGATTTGATAATTAAATCAAAAGGATATACAATTATCGCGCAAGATGCTGAAAATTTTTTAGAAAAATATGAAACTTCTTCTGACGTAATTATTATTGACAGCTCATGGGGCTCGCTCAACGAAAAAGGAGAAAAAATTGCCTTAAAAGATTCAGATGAAAATGTTATTGAAATTTTTACTTATTTTCCTTGTCCTGAAAATTCTTTAGAGAGAATAAACCCAGAGTTAAATAATTATTCTGCGGATAATTGGCAAGAAACAGCTATTGAAACACCAGGAAAAGAAAATAGCATTTATTTAATTTCTGAAATTAATGAAGATGAAAATTTAGAAGATAAAAATAATCAAGAAGATAATCGCGCGCCGATTGCCGATGCCGGCGGAGATATGGAAATATTTGTTAATCAAAAAATAGAATTTGACGCTTCGGATTCTTCAGATCCTAACAACGACGAAATTTCTTTTTCTTGGAATTTTGGCGACGAAAAAAACGGACAAGGAATAAATCCAGTTCATTTTTATAAAACAGCCGGCGAATTCAAAGTTATTTTAACAGTTAGCGACGGCGGTTTGTCTTCGACGGATTCTTTGATTGTAAAAGTTATCAAAACAAGCTATTCGCAGGATATTATTATAAATGAGATTCTGCCTAATCCAAAAGGAAGCGATACTGCCGCGCCCCCTGGAGGGGAATGGATTGAACTTTATAATCAGTCAAGCCAAAAAATTAATTTAGCCGGCTGGAAATTAGACGATTTAATTTCTTCCGGAAGCAAATCTTATACAATTGATTCAGAAATTTTTATTGAGCCAAACGGGTATTTGGTTTTTTATTACGGGCAGACAAAAATTTGCCTGAACAATAATGGGGATGAAGCCAATTTAATAAATCCTCAGGGAAAAATAATTTCAGCTTGTTCTTATCAAGAAAAATCCACTGAGCAAACTTCATTAGCGCGGGGAAAAGACGGCCAATGGTACTGGAGCGTTGAGCCGACTTCGGGAAAAGAAAATCTAATTACTATTGCTAAAGATTTTTCAGAAGAAGATGAAGAAGATGACAATGATGAAAATTTTGATGAATCTTCAGAAGAAGAAAGCGATGATTTAAAAAATTCCAAAGAAAATCCAAAAGAGACAAGTATTTCTGAAGTAAAAAATTTAGCCAAAGGAACTTGGGCAAAAATAAGAGGAATTGTTTCTGCGCCGCCAAAAGTTTTAAGCGATAAAGTTTTTTATATTTCTTCCGAAGAAAGCGGCATTCAAATTTATTCGTCAAAAGGAAATTTTCCGGAAATTAATTCAGGCGATTTTGTAGAAATTATCGGCAAGACATCTGAAGCGAATAAAGAGAAAAAAATTAATATTTACTCAGCGAATGATATTGAAATTTTAGATGCTGATATTCCTCCGGAGCCGAAAATTATTAAAACCGGTGAAATCAATGAAATGCTTGAAGGTTCGTTGGTTAAAATAGAAGGGCAAGTGAGCCGCAGCGCTGGAAATGTTTTTTATGTTAATGACGGTTCAGGCGAAATTAAAATTTACATTCGTTCAGCCACTGGAATTAAAAAACCCAAGACCTCAAAAGGAGCTTGGGTGGCGATTGCCGGAATTGTCAGCGAGACATCTACGGGTTATAGAATTTTGCCGCGCTTTCAGGAAGATATTTTAGTTGGAAGAGTCGCCGGTTCAAATATTCTTCCTCAAGCTGGCGCTAATTTATTTTTTATTTTAAGTTTAAGCTTGGTGGCATTGTTGGCAGGATTTTTAATTAGAAGAAATTATTATAAATAATATAATCATTTTTACATTTTTGAAGGCGACAATATATATTGTCGCCTTCAAAAGTAAATAATAAATTTTATATCAAGATTATAATTTATCGTTTTTTGTTCGCAGGAAAATAAAAAGCGTTTATTTTTTCTTCAACTTTTTTTTGCGCTGCTTGACGCGCAGAATCAAGAATAACCCGAGTGTCATAAACACCGGGGTTTTTTTTAAAAAACTTTTTCAAATTATCGGAAAAAGTTTTTTTCAAAGCAGTGTCAATATTAAAACAAACAACTCCTCTTTTAATCGCTTTCGGCGCGTTTTTATAAGCAAAGTCAGAAGCACCATGCAAAATCAAAGGACACTTAACTTTTTGATAAATTTTTTCTAAACGATTCCAATCTAAGTGCGGTCGCTCTTTAAAAAATCCATGCGCGTTTCCGATTCCAACCGCCAGAGTATCAATTTTTGTTTTTTGGACAAATTCTTTAGCCTGATCAGGATCAGTCATTAATTCATCCCAGTCAACTTTATTTTTATTTTTTTCAGATTTTTTTTGCGCGCAAGGCACGCCGCCTAATTCTCCCTGCACATCAACTTTGCGTTGGCGCGCGTAATCAACAATTTTTTTTGTCAAAGCAATATTTTTTTTATAAGCCAGCAAAGAGCCGTCAATCATTACGGAGCTGAATCCGGCATTGATGGCTTTTTTTACTGTTTGAAAATCTTTCCCATGGTCTAATAATAAAGCGACTGGAATTTTTTTTGTTTTTTGCATCTCTTGCTTGACAACTGATTTTACCATTGAAACAATTATTTCAGCGCCGCTATACTGGGTTGTTTTCGGCGAAACCAAAATAATCAAGGGAGATTTTTTCGCTACTGCTCCTCTAACAATCGCTTGAGTCATTTCTAAATTAAAAGTCCCAAAAGCCGGAACAGCGTAATTGTTCCTTTGGGCTTTTTGAAGAATTTTTTTAGCTTGAGTAAACATAATAAAAATCAAAGTTTAAAAATCAAAAATCAAAATGACAAATCAAAATTCAAAATTAAATTTAAAAGTTTTATTCATTATTCCCTGTTTGTTTGTCTTCTGAAATTGCTTTTATAATTCTGACAAATTCTCCCGCATTTAAACTTGCTTTGCCGATTAGAAATCCGTTTATTCCGGCGTTGGAAATAAAATTGCCGGCGTTGCGGCTGTTAACGCTTCCTCCGTATAAAATTTTTAATTTCTGCGCTATTTTTTGATCGTACATTTCAGTAAAAAGCCGCCGTATTAAAATCACCGCTTTCATTATATCATTTTCCGAAGGAACTTGTCCGCTGCCAATTGCCCAAACCGGTTCGTAAGCAATAATTATATTTTGAATATTTGTTTTTTTAATGCCTTCAAAACTTTCTAAAATTTGAGTTTTAATTCCTTCAAAATCAAAATCATTTACGTTCCATTCTTTTTCCCCGATACAGACAATCGGCTTTAAGCGATTTTTTAAAGCAGCTTGAATTTTTTTATTAACTATTTGATTTGTTTCGCTTAGAAATTCTCTTCTTTCAGAATGTCCGAGAATAACAAAATTACAGCCAAGATTTTTTAACATCTTTGGCGAAATTTCGCCGGTATAAGCGCCATCATCTTTCCAAAAACAATTTTGCGCGCCTAATTTCAAATTAGCTGATAGCCGACAGCCGGTAGCCGGTAGCCGCGCAAACAATAACTGCGTAAACGGCGGGCAAATAACAATTTCAACATTTTTAATTTTTGCCGTTTCTTTTTTAATCGCTTTGAAAAGCGTTTTTGCTTCAGCAGAATCCGCTGGATTCATTTTCCAGTTGGCAACGATTAAATATTTTTGTTCTTGAAAATTCATAATAAATACACGAATAAATTTAAACAAACCATTTCCTCATTTCTCTCCAAGTCACTCGCCGTTTTTTCATAATAATTTTTCTTTTTTTAAAAGCCATTGGCGCTTGAGAAAAAAGTTCCCCGATTGCTTTTATCGTATAATGTTCAAAGATTATTACATAAATCCATGAGCCGATTTCCTTGAAAAGAAAATAGGGTAAATCAATTAAAAGCAATAAAGGCATTTCGTTTTTAATCTGCATCAGCCGCTGGTTTTTAAAAGAATAGTATTTTGGCTTTTGGGAAATTTTTCTTCGTTCTTCAATAATTCTAAAATAAGTTGTGGCGGCGCTGTCTCCGGCTCCACGGCCGTGATAAGCGATTGCTTTTGGCTGATAAATTGTTTTCCATCCGTAAAGCCGCAAACGCCATGCCAAGTCAACATCTTCTTTATAAAGGAAAAAATCTTCGTCAAAGAACTCGTCAATTTTCTTCAAATCTTTGATTTGATTAGAAAATTGAGCGTCCGCCGAAGCGAAGCGAAGGCGAGCTGCATTTGTCATCGGCAATTTAATATCTTCCAGCGCTGCTCTACGATAAATCGGAACCGCTCCGTCAGCGCCGAAAATTTCTTTTTCTTTTTCATATTGCTCGCAATCTTGTTCGCCTTGCGCCTGCGCGATAATCCTTCTGTTTTTTAATATTGTTAATCCAATTGTATCAATAATATTTTTCTCGTTTTTCAAATCTTTTTTGATTTCTTCTTTTGCAAAATCATATCGCAGAAGTTTTCCCTGAACCGCACCAACTTTTTTATCATCAAAAGATTTTAACGCTTGCTCCAGATAATTCGAAGTCAGGATAGCGTCAGAATTCAAACATAAAATAAAATCTCCATAGCATTCGCGGATTGCCTGATTATGTCCCGGAGCAAATCCAACATTTTCAGAATTTTTAATTAGTTTAATTCTAATTGGGTAATTTTCATTCGGATATTTTTCTTCCAATAATTTTTTTCTACATTCTTTCCACTCGCTAATTTTTCGGCTGATAATTTCGCAACTTCCGTCGGTTGAATTATTATCAATAATCAAAATCTCAACGCGCGGATAAATCTGTTCAACCGCAGATCCAATCGCTTTGCTGATCGTCTTTTTGTCATTATAATTAAGAATATTTATGGAAACAAGAGGTAGATTATTCATTTTTACAATTATACTTTTTCGCCTTCTTTAACACTTGTTTCATCTATTGATTTTTTATCAGTTATTTTATTTCTATACAAAATTTCTCCAAGAATAATAATCAGCATTGCAGACATTAAAATTATTCCGGCGAGAATTCCAGCGTCAAGATATTCTTTGTTTAACTGAAAAATATTTTCCTGAAAAGGCCTTGAACGAGCAATAATTAGCCAGAACATTATTGAAACCCAGCCGAAAATTGCCAGACCCTGTCCAAGCCAAGATAAAAAGCGGACGAATTTTGACCTGACAGTAAATAAAAGAAAAGCGCAAATCAAAAAAATCAAACCGACCGGAGAAATTGCCCAGACAACCAAAGCGATAAAAGCATAGAGAAAATTTTCCAAAAATCCTCCATTGCTTTCAAATCCTTCAACTGGGCTAATTGAATTAAAAGGAAAAACAGAAGCACTTGATGAAACTTTCACACCGTTTTTGGCGTTGCGCAAAATTAAATCATCGTTCATTTCCGTAAATTTCATATTCCGATAAAGTTTGGTCAGAACGAAATCTTTTTTGGTTTTCATCCACGGCTCGCCCTGATCATCATAAGCCAATTTCTCAATTTCTTCCGCTTCAATTATTTTAGCGTATTGAGTGTCAAAACCGGGCAGGGATTTTTCGCAGTTGTCAAAAACATAAAGCAAAATTCCCGCTCTATCCTGGTACGGATAAGGATAAGGCATTCCCGGGGCGATGGCGATTTCTTGTTCAGGATAACTCATCCGTCTTGTTCTTGGTTCAGGCGTTTGCCAAAGAGAAGTCAGAGAAGTAATTTTTAACGGATAAACAATTTTGTCGGATTTGAAAGTTAATTTCAAGGGAGCTGCTTGCCCGGTCCGCAATTTTTCTGTTACATCTTTCCAGACAACTTCCGGCCTGATTTTCACCGCCGTATAATACCATTTATTTTTAATATAATCCTCTAAAACATAACCGCCTTTTTCCGGAAATTGGTAGCCGTTTTCCGAAAGCCATTTTGCCAAAGCGTCGGCTTTGGACGCGGCTAAAACTTTTATTTCATAAATTCCAACCTCCTTTGTTTCTAAAACTTCCACCGAGGATTTTTCCATCGCCGGCGTAGCGTCTAAATGATAACCGCCCCACTGGCGATTTACCGGCGGACGGGTCAATTCTTCCAATGAAAGAAAAAGTTCGCTTGACGCTTTGTCCACTTCCGGCCGCGAAGGCGTTGGCACAACCCATGCAAAATCTTTAGCGTTTCCGGTAAAAGTGATTGAAAGAATTAATGTTTCAATTCCTTTGTCATAAAAAAGAACAGCTTTCTGATCTGTTTCCGCAACATAGCGATCCGGCGGCGGAAAAATTACTCCATCCGCGGAAACAATTCCCGGAAGGAATAAAGATAAAATAACAAGACCAAGCAATAATTTACGCATAATTTTTTTCTCCTTTCCTTATTTTATTAAATAATACACATCGTCATTGCGGGTGAAACGGAGCGTAGCGAAATGAAGCGTGGCAATCTCGTTTTTCGTAATATCGAAATTGCTTCGTCGCTCATTCCACTCCGTTCCATTCGCTTCTCGCAATGACATTGTTTTCTACTTATAGTATAACTGATATTTTTATAAATACAAGAGTTGTTTTTTTTGGATAAAAAAAGAAGGGAATATAAAAATATAAATCCCTTATGTTTTTTAATTTATTTTATTGTTTTAATTTCTTTTATTATTTTCTTTGCGCTGTTTTCACGTCCCTGTAGCAATGAAATTTCGTCATAGTTGTCCCATAGAGTAGCACCAAGAGCAAGTGATATTATAGCTGTAACTATAACTGCCATTATTATTACGGCCTGTAATTTAGGGTTTCCTGTAGATAAAATAATCGCAATAAGTATTCCCGTTATCACAGTGAAAAAACTACAAATGGCAGCGTTAATTGTAAAATCTTGCTTTCTCTTTTGTGTTTTCTTAGCTAACCTATTAATGTAAGTAACGCTGTTCTTTCTATGTTTTTCAAAAAGCTCCAAAAAATACTCTAATGCCTCCTCGTATTTACCAAATGATTCAGTATCACTAGAATCAATTGTTTCCTCAGAACCAAATAATCCTATGTTTAGACATGGTTCAATGTTACTAAAAGGGGTGCTTACTGAAGCGTTTTTTGACAGTATAGAAAGTTTAACTTCCCACCTTCCTTTTCCCCCATACCATCCTTCCTCATATTTTAACAATAGCTCACCATATTTTCCTATTTCTGGAAAGTATAGATGAATTCCTCGTTCTTTCACCTTATATCTTTTGTTCTCTTCTTTTTGTTTTTTTTTGTTAAGTTGTTCATCAACTATATCCATCTTTTATTTCACCTCCTAAATATTCTTTCATTGTCATCAGCCGCAAATTTGCCCTCAGCGGACTTAGCGCAACCTCCATAAAAAGAACTATTATAATTATAGCTATTTTATTTTTTTTGTCAAGGGCTTGTCCGCAGTTTTTCACACCGATACCAAAACATTCATTTCAACCGGGTTGACTTCTAAAACTCCGCTTTCAATTTCAAAAAAAAGCTCTTTTTGATTTGCGTCCTGAACTTTTATTTTTCCTCCGGTCAAAGGAGTTATCAAAGGAATGTGATTTGGCAAAACAGTCAGCTCGCCTTTTTCGCCCGGCAAAGTAACCGCGGAAACTTTTCCCTGATAAATTATTCTATCTTGAGTAATGATATTAAGAACCATAATTTTAAACTTCCTTAATGTTTCCTTTCATATAAAAGTCCTCTTCTTTTTTGGAATCAAGCTCGCCGGAAATTATTTTTTTAAACCCTTCAATTGTTTCTTGAAGAGGAACATATTTTCCTTTACGGCCAGTGAAAATTTCCGCGACATAAAACGGCTGGGAAAGAAATCTCTGGATTTTTCTCGCCCGCCCGACAATCATTTTATCTTCTTCGGATAATTCTTCAATTCCCAGAATTGAAATAATATCCTGCAACTCTTTATATCTTTTTAAAATCTGAACCACTTTTTGGGCGGTTTGATAATGCTCTTCGCTGATAATTTTCGGATCTAAAATATTTGAAGTTCCTTCAAGCGGATCAATCGCCGGATAAATTCCCAAGTCGGCTGTTTGCCGCGACAAAACAATTGTTGCGTCAAGGTGAGAAAAAGTCGCCACAACCGCCGGGTCAGTCAAATCGTCAGCCGGCACATAAACCGCCTGGATAGAAGTAATTGAACCGTTTTTAGTGGAAGCGATTCTTTCCTGCAAAGCGCCCATTTCGGAAAACAAAGTCGGCTGATAACCGGTCTGTGAAGGAATTCTTCCCAAAAGCGCCGAAACCTCTGAACCGGCCTGAACAAATCTAAAAACATTATCAATAAAAAGCAAGACATCTTTTTTTTCTTCGTCACGAAAATATTCGGAAGCCGCCAAACCGGACAAAGCGATTCTAAATCGCACTCCCGGAGTTTCATTCATCTGACCGAAAACCAAAACAGTATTTTTAATTACTTTTGATTGTTCCATTTCCCGCAAAATGTCGTTTCCTTCCCTTGATCTTTCTCCGACTCCGGTAAAAACGGAAATTCCTTTATGGATTTTTGCGATATTTCTAATCAGCTCCTGAATTAAAACTGTTTTTCCCACGCCGGCGCCGCCAAAAAGCCCGACTTTGCCTCCTTTAGGAATCGGCGTTAAAAGATCAATCGCTTTAATTCCGGTTTCTAAAATTTCAATATCGGTTTTTTGCTCCTGAAGAGACGGCGGCTGGCGATGGATAGAAAATGTTTTATCAGTTTTAATTTCGCCTTTGCCGTCAATCGGTTTTCCTAAAACATTCAAAACCCGCCCGAGAGTTTTTTCGCCAACCGGAATTTTTATCGGAGCAAAAGTTCTACGAACTTCATCTCCTCTTTTTAATCCTTCAGTCGGGCCCATTGCCAAGCATCTTGTTTTGCTGTCGCCAATATGCTGTTCAACTTCCAGGACTAAATTATTTTTTTTCACTACCAAGGCCTCAAAAATCGGCGGAAGGGATTCTGCATTTTCTTGAGAATTTTTATTTTCATTCTCATCATTAGATTCTAATTCTACATCAATTACCGGCCCGGTAACTTGAGTAATTTTAAACATAAAATTTTTATTTCATTAATCAATGCAATTAATAAATTCTCAGAATTTATTCTGATTAGAACTTTATTTTTTTCTTTTTTGAAGTGAATCTAAATCTTCTATGCCAATTTCAAGTCCTTCTACTGTGGTTCTAAATTTTTCAAATAATCTTCTAACATCATCATATTTTCCTTTATAACTCCCTTTGCTTGAAAGATAATCTCCAGCAACATCAACTTTCACAAGAAAATTGTCATGTTCTTCTTTCAAAGCTTTAAGCTTCTCAGGAAAAACATTATCAGCAATTTCAATTAAACCTTCAAGTTTCTCTTTTGCGTATTCCGCTAATTCTAATTCTAGCTTTTTCCCTAAGCCAACTAATTCACCCCGTTGATTTATTGGATTTTCTCCTTTTCTTATACGATTTTCCATCTCTGAAGACAATTCGCTTATTTTCTCTTTCGCTTTTTCCTTCCTTTCCTCTTGTAATTCCTCTCTTTCTTTTTTAAGTACTTCTTTCCTTGCTTTAAGTTCTTGTAATCGTTTAATTGGATTTAAAGAACGTTTTTCAACAGATTCTTTAGCATCAATTTCTCCTTCTTTATTTTCTAATTCCTCTCCTTCAATTTCTTCTTCAGGTTTTTCCTCCTTTGAATCTTGGGACGGAGGCACATCCATGTTTCCTTTAAACATAATTTTTCCTTTCTTTATCCAGGCGCCTTTTAAAGCATTCCAAAATTACCGAAAAAGGCGCTGGATTTATCCCAAAACATAAAAATAAATTTGGGATGATTAATTTTAAATTTAAAACTTAAAATGAAAAATGTAAAACCAAAATGTAAAATCTAAAATTATTTTTTAAATTTTTAATTTCCGTTTTTAATTTTTCATTTCTTATCCCATCGCTTCTTTTGCCGAACTGATTTCAGAAACCTCGGCGGTGATTTGGTTTTGCCTGACTTTATTATAATTCAAAGTTAAATCTTTAATAATCTCATTTGCGTTTTCACAGGCATTTCTCATTGCCATCATTCTCGCTGAATGTTCTGAAGCGTTTGCTTCCAAAATAATATGGTAAATTTCAAACTCTAATAATTGGGGAACCAAGCTTTCAAAAATTCTTCCCGGAGACGGCTCTAAAACATAATCAGGAAATTTTTCCGGAAGTTTAACTTCGGAAGATTTTTTAGCTTTAGCGAATGAAGCGGACTTGTCCGTCGAATCCTTGGCGAAGGCGGACTCTCTCAATATATCTTTAAAGCTTTCCGAACATAAAGGCAATAATTGCATTTTTCTTGGTTTCTGAATAAAAGATGAAACAAAGTCAGTGTAAAAAACACATATTCTTTGATATTGGTCTTCCTGAAAATAACGAAGTAAAAGATCGGCAATCGGTTTTGTTTCTTCAAGCGTTCCGTAATCGCCGATGCCGCTAAATTCCACTTTGACTTGAAATTTTTTCTTTCTGGCAAAAGCAATCGCTTTTTTTCCGACAGCCATTATTTCAATTTCCGGAGTTGTAGTTTTTTCTCGCTTAAATGATTCTTTTGTTTCATTAATTTCTTTCTCGGCAAATTTTAAAATATTTTTATTAAAAGAACTGCAAAAACCCTTGTCTGAAGTTACTATCACAATCAAAACTTTTTTAAGTTCTCTTTTATGGAAATAAAATGAGTTTTTTTGCAAACATTCTTGTTGATATTCTGACAATCTTTTTAAAATTTCAATAACCTTTTGGGCAAAAGGCCGGGAACCCAAAGCGATTTTCTGCGACTTCCGCATTTTCACCGCGGAAATTAATTCCAGCGCGCCGGTAACCTGCGAAATTCTTTGGGTAGAATTTATTTTTTGTTTAATTTCCTTTAGAAACATAAATTTTCAACACCTCTCTAATTATTTTCTCCAATTCTTTTTCCGTATTTTCGTCTAAATCTCCACTCTCTCTTATTTTCTTAAAAATTTCCGGGTTTTGGGTTTCAATATATTCAAACAAATCTTTTTCAATTTTTTTAATATCTTCAACTTTTGCTTGATCCAAAAGCCCTTTTACTCCGGCAAAAATTATCGCTGTCTGTTTTTCAAAATCAAGGGGAGACAATGAATCCTGCTTTAAAATTTCTTTCATTCTTTTTCCCCGTTCAATTCTTTTCTGCGTTTCCGCGTCAACTTCCTCGGCAAATTCCAGAAAACTTTCCAATTCCTGAAACTGGGCTAATTCTAATTTCAAAGTCCCGGCAACTTTTTTAATCGCTTTGGTCTGAGCCGCCGAGCCAACCCGGGAAACTGAAAGCCCGACATTCATTTCCGGCCGCTGGCCTTTTAAATACAAAGAAGTGTCCATAAATATCTGTCCGTCGCAAATAGAAATTACATTGGTTGGAATGTAAGCGGTGATGTCTCCGGCTTGCGTTTCAATAATCGGCAAAGCGGTCAAAGATCCGCCGCCTTTTTCTTTATTTAATTTTCCCGCTCTTTCCAATAATCTTGAATGAAGATAAAAAATATCTCCGGGGTATGCCTCGCGTCCCGGCGCTCTTTTCAAAACCAAAGAAATTTGCCGCCAAGCCCAGGCGTGTTTTGTTAAATCATCAAAAATTACCAAGGCATCTTTTCCCTGATCCATAAAATATTCTCCGATTGCCGTTCCCGCGTAAGGAGCCAAATACCAGAACGCCGCCGGGTCAGCCGAAGTCGCCGCAACAACAATTGTATAATCCATCGCTCCATTTTTTTTCAAAGTATGCAGAATTCTGGCGAGCTCTCCTTCTCTTTTTCCGATAGCGACATAAACGCAGATTGGCCTGTTCGGTTCGTTCTTCTGATTTAAAATTGTGTCAATAGTTAATGAAGTTTTCTGGGTAATTCTATCGCCAAGAATTAATTCTCTCTGTCCGCGGCCGATCGGAACCAAAGCGTCAACAACTTTTAAGCCGGTATGCAGAGGAAAATTAACCGGTTCGCGGTCAATCACCGAAGGCCCGATTTTTTCCAATGGATAAGAATTTTCTGTTTTTATTTCTCCTCTTCCATCCAGAGGTTTTCCTATCGGAGTGACCACTCTTCCGATTAATTCCTTGCCAACCGGGCAGGAAAGAACTTTTTTCGTTCTCTCAACAATATCGCCTTCCTGTATTTTTGAAAAATCACAAAGAACAACGCTTCCAACTTGGTTTTCTTCTAAATTCAAAGCCAAACCGTAAAGATCTTCTTTGTTGTTTTGCTCTGTTTTATTTTTTTCTGCATCTTGTTTAAGAGACGGCTTGAATCTTATTATTTCCAAACTCTCAACATTCTGAAGTCCGGAAATCAGCGCTGTCCCGTCCTTAACTTCCAAAACTTCCCCGATTTCTTCCTGCTGGGGGCTAAGCTCTAAATTTTCTATTTCTTTTTTTAAGTAATTTATAATATTCTGCATAATAATAAAGTTAAATTTCTATTTTCATCTTTTCCAAAACTCCGCTTATTGACGCGTCAATTAAATAATTATTTGTCTTTGCGACAAATCCGCTGATAAGATGTTTGTCTGTTCTCGTTTTAAAAACTTTTTCTTTTCCAAAAACGGTTCTCAATTTTTTTTCTATTTTTTTAATATCCTCATCTTGAATTTCCCGGGAAAAAGTCAATTCTATTTCGTCTTTTTTTAAAATTTTTTGAAGCCCTTTTAAAATTTGAGGCAAAAGATAAATCTTCTTTTTGATTTTTAGAACCTTCAAAAAGTTTTGCGCGATTTTCTGTTGTTGCTGACCGCTTTTATTTTCTGTCGCTGAAAGTAAAATTTCAGCCAATATTTTTGCCTGATTTTTGGTTTGCATAAAATTTGAGAGCTCAACTCTTGAATCCGAATTTCCAAGAGTTGAGCTCTGGGAGATTTAATTTACCTTTTATCAGAAACTTCTTCGCTAATCGGGCAAAGATGCAATAAAAATTCATCTATAATCTGCTCGTCTTTTTTATAATCAATTTTTTGCCTTAAAATTTTCTCGGTCAAACCCAAACTCAAATGAAGCATTCCTTGTTTGTGGTCTTTTTGTATTTTTTCCGCTTCCATTCTACCCTGTTGAACCGCCGTCGCTAAAATTCCTTCTTTTTCTTTGTGAGCTCCTTCAATAATTTGAAGCGCTTTTTCTTCTCCTCGTTCTTCGTTTTGCTTGAAAAGCTGCTGGGCTTTTTTTTGGGCGTTGGCCAGGATTTTGTCTCTTTGGACTTTTATTGTCTGAAGCATTTTTTCGGCTTTTTCTGATTTTTTGATTCCTTGCTCAATAATGTTTTTTCTGTCTCTCAAAATTTTCAAAAACGGCTTGTAGGCGAATTTTTTCAGCAAAAACAAAATCACCAAAAAATTAATAATTTGGGCTAATAAAAGTTTCCAGTCAATGCCTAAACTTTGTAGAATATCCATATTTCTCTGTCTCCTTGTCATTCCCGCGCAGGCGGGAATCCACTGTTAAAATAAGTGTAAATCATAAGAGTAGATTCCTGCTTTCGCAGGAATGACATTTAATTTATATAAACTTAATCAAAATAGCAATGATTAGGACATAAATTGCTACTGCTTCGGCAAAAGCGATTGACAAAATCATTGAGGTTTGAATTTTTGAAGACGCCTCTGGATTTCTGCCGATTGCTTTCATCGCTTCGCTTCCGATTTTGCCGATGGCAAACGCCGGGAGCGCCACTCCGATAGCAATAGTCATTCCAGCCGCTAAATTGTTCATTAATTCCGCATCCATAGTTTTATAATTTATTTATTGGTTAATTAATTATTTCGACTTTTTGTTGTTATATTTTTAAAAAATCCGCGTTTTTTCCAATATCCAAACCATCAAACTTAACATCCCAAAAAAGAGTTTTATCTAATTGTTTTAAAAATTTTTGCTTGGACATAAAAAAAATAATTTTAATGCGCCTCTGCGGTTGCTGTTGCCGTGGTGTAAAAAATGATAATCAAGCTTGAGAAAATCAGCGCTTGGATAAAACCGACTAAAATTTCTAAAAGCAGAAACGGAACCGGCAGGAAAAAAGCAAACAAAAAAGAGGTTGCTAACAGCAAAACCTCTCCGGCAAAAAGATTTCCAAAGAGCCGCACGGCAAGAGAGATAACTTTTACAATTTCACTGAATGCTTCCAGAACGCCGACAAAACATAAAATGGGATTTTTAAAATTGATATATTTTTTTAAATGCCCCCAAATTCCCAATCTTCTTAAAGCCAAAATATGGACAATCGCCATTGAGGAAATCGCCAGCGCCAAAGTAAAATTCAGGTCAGAGCTCGGCGAACGGAGCAAAGAAAAAATGCCAAGTCCTGGCACGATTTCAATTAGGTTAGCGAATAAGATGAGGATGAATAATGTTGTCGCAATCGGAAATATTTCATTTGTTTTATTTTTATCGCCAGTAATGCTGTCAACAAATTTCAGAATACTTTCCATTGCCCATTCAACAAAATTCTGGAAAAAATCAGGTATTATTTTTCTTTCTTTCATTCCGAAACGAAGCAAAACAAAAATCAGGACTCCAATAAATAAAGTCAAAATAAAAGTATTGGTGATCGGAAAGCCAAGAATATCGCAGAATTCATGGCAGCCAAATGAAATATGTTCTATGCTCATAGAAAATTATTTTTAATAAAGTTATTCACAATATTTTATATTGTATCATTTAAAAAAGAATTCGTCAAGAGCCGTTTTAATATCAATATGTTGATAACTTTTTTTTGTTGCATCGGCATTTATGCGTTTACTCTTTTGTCATTCCCGCGAAGGCGGGAATCCACTGTTAAAATAAACATTACGATAAGCATAGATTCCTGCCTGCGCAGGAATGACAGCTGGGTTGACACTTAATTTAATAAGAAATATAATAATAGTAGGAAAGATAAATTAAAATTTATGCGTATTGGCATTGACGCCCGGACAATTTTAAATCCGAAAATCGGCGAAGCCGCCGGAATCGGACATTACACTTATCAATTGATGAGGTATCTTTTAATTACTGATAAGAATTTGGAAGGCGGCAAAAATGAATATGTGTTTTTCTTTGACAATCGCTTGAGAAAAAAAGACGCAAAAAAATTCCAGAAGAAAAATATTAAAGTCAGACATTTTCCATTTTCCACTTACAGAAAATTTTTGCCCGGAATTTATTCAGAGACGCTTATCGGCGCTACTTTAAGCCGTGAAAAATTAGATATTCTCCACAGCGCCGGATGCGATATTCCAATAATTTATCGGGGAAAATTAATTGTTACCGCGAGGGATATTGCTATTTATAAAATTCCGGAACTTTTTCCGCGCCGGCAAAGGATAAAAGCCAGGATGGCCGCCCGATCTTTATTTAAAAAAGCCGATCTTATTATCACTACCAGCAAGAATAGCAAAAAAGATTTAATTGATTTATTTAAGCTCAATCCGAAAAAAATTTCTGTGATTTATAACGGGATAGACGCAAGATTTTTTGAAAAAGCGTCTCAAGAAGAAATTCAAAGAGCTAAGAATAAATATAAAATCAGGGGAAAATATCTGCTTTTTCTCAGCACGATTAAGCCGCTGAATAATTTAACCCGTTTGATTACCGCGTTCAGCCAGATAAAAAATAAATTAAATAAGCCAAATACTAAAAATCCGAGAGAGAAATATTCTTTAGTTCTTGCCGGAAAAGACGGCTGGCTTGCCAAAGAAATTCATCAAATTGCTAAAAATTTGGGCGTTAAAAAAGATATTATTTTTACCGGTTATGTTCCTCCGGAAGATCTTAATCCTCTTCTAAACGGAGCAGAACTTTTTGTCTTTCCGCCGATTTATGAAGAATTCGGCGCGCCGATTTTAGAAGCGATGGCTAACGGCGTTCCGGTGATTGCTTCAAATGTTTCTTCAATTCCGGAAATTGCCAATGGCGCGGCAAAATTAATTGATCCTTATGATGTTGAAGGAATGGGCAAAACGATTTTAAATTTAATTTCCAATAAATCAGAGCAACAAAAACTTATTGAAAAAGGATTGGTCCAGGCGAAAAAATTCACCTGGCAAAAATGCGCTGAAGAAACTTTGGATGTTTATGGGAAAGTTGGGGGGAAATAAATTTTCTCTCAATTATTCCCCTCTTGGGAGGGGTTAGGGGTGGGTTTTTATCATTCCAAAAAAACGGGAATCCAGGATTTTGGGTAAAAAAAAGAAGGGCTAAGCTAAGTTTAGCTATTATCGCCCAAAATTATTTGCGTTCTTTTATATCAATAATTACAACATAATCAGCTGTTCCTTGCTCCCAACGAGGATTGAATCTTGGTCGTTGAAATGTTTTGCGGAATGAAGACGGTATATCATTTTCACCTTTATAACAAATTTCTGTTTCTGTGATAACTGCAAGACAATCCGAACATCCAAATTCCATATCCAAAGCTATTTCATATGCAGTTCCTATCTTCATTAGTTTCGGAAATTCGTGTAATACATTAGCAACTTTTCGTGCATTATAGCCATTGCATCCAGCAACTATTTTCATTACAACTTTTCCAAATGATATTAATGTTACAAGTCCTTGTGTTGTCATTTTCTTTTTTTCACCTCCTTTAGAAAGAAAAACTAATTTCTCTCTTTAAAGGAAGTAAAAAGAATTTCCGGTAGGGAACAAAGATTTTTGTTCCTTACAAGTTTTAAAATATTTTATCTTAATATCGTATTATAACATATTTTAAAAGAGATGTTAAGAGTAAAAAACGGCTTGGTTAAGCAAAAAAAAGAATGACAAAAACCCACCCCTAACCCCTCCCAAGAGGGGAATAAATAAATTTTGATTTTTAATCTATCATTTTGATATTTAATATTTAATCTTTGATTTCTTACTATGCTTCCATCCGGTCCTTATGACCCGCATAAAACTGAAAAAAAATGGTCTGAAATTTGGGAAGAGAAAAAATATTTTCAGGCCGAGCCAAAAAACAGTAAAAAACCTTACTGTATTTTAATGCCGCCGCCAAATGTTACCGGCGGACTTCATATGGGACACGCAATGCAGCACACGATTATGGATATTTTGGCGAGGACGAAAAGAATGCAGGGATTTGATGTTTTACTTCAACCCGGAGTTGACCACGCCGGGATTTTATTTCAGGGAACTTTGGAAAAAAAACTGTCAAAAGAAAAAAGAGTTACCCGCCAGCGGCTTGGACGGGAAAAATTTTTGGAGGAATGCTGGAAATTCAAAGAAGAAACCTATAATTCCATTTCAAAAACATTCCGCTTTATGGGAATTTCCGCGGACTGGTCAAGAGAAAAATTTACTTTGTCTCCAAAAATGACAAATTCCGTGTACACGGCTTTTGAAAAATTATGGAATGAAGGATTAATTTACAAAGGAAAATATATTGTCCAATGGTGCCCGCGATGCTCAACGGCCATTGAAGATGTTGAAACAGAATATCAAGAAAGAGAAGACAAACTTTATTATGTTAGGTATTTTTTTGCTGATGGAAAAATCCCCCTCAATCCCCCTTTAAAAAGGGGGAAGAACAAAGATTTTATTGTTATTGCGACGACTCGGCCGGAAACAATGTTTGCTGATGTGGCGGTCGCGGTGAATCCGACTGATAAACGATTTAAAAATTTAATCGGCAAAAAAGTTGTTCTGCCTTTGGCTAATCGGGAAATCTTCATTATCGCTGACGAAAAAGTGGATAAGGATTTTGGAACCGGCGCTTTGAAAATTACTCCGGCCCACGATTTATTGGATTATGAAATCGGCGCGCGGAATAATTTGGAAAAACTTCAGGTGATTGACAAACAAGGAAAATTGACTGAATTAGCCGGCGAATTTCAGGGATTAAAATCTTTAGAAGCGCGGGAAAAAGTTGTTGAAAAATTGGAAAAGAAGAAATATTTGGAAAAAATTGAGGACTATGTCCATTCGGTGGCGGTTTGCGAAAGATGCAAAACAACGGTTGAGCCGATAATTTCCGAAGAATGGTTTGTGAAAACAAAACCTTTGGCGCAAGAGGCGATTAAAGCGATTAAAAAAAATGAAATTGATTTTTATCCTTCAAGATACGGAGAAATTTTAACTGACTGGTTAGAAAATATCCGCGATTGGTGTATTTCCCGCTCTCTTTGGTGGGGACACAGGATGCCAGTTTATTATTGTCAAAAGTGTTTAAAAGGTGACAATACGAAAGGAATTATTGTTTCAAAAACAAAACCGAAAAAATGTCCGGTTTGCGGTTCGCAAGATTTGAAACAGGACGAGCAAGTTCTTGATACTTGGTTTTCTTCATGGCTTTGGCCGATTTCCACTTTGGGCTGGCCAAAACAAACAGAAGAATTTAAAAAATATTTTCCGGCTGATTTTGAAATTTCCGCTCCGGAAATAAAATATCTTTGGATTGCCAGAATGATTATGTCGGCTAAAAAATTTACCGGCAAGATTCCTTTTAAAAATATGTTTTTTCACGGAACAATGCGCGATCTCAAAGGAAGAAAATTTTCCAAGTCCTTGGGAAACGGATTTGAGCCGATGGAGATGATTGAAAAATGGGGAACTGACAGCTTGCGCGCGGCTTTAGCTTCTTATTCAATTGCCGCCCGGGATATTTGGGTTTCAAAAAATACGATGGACGAACGCTGCAAAAATTTCCGGAATTTTAACAATAAAATTTGGAACG
>DAOWLE010000016.1 GCA_030643545.1 bacterium
GTTCCTACGATTCGCATAGGGGGGAATGTTCCTGACGAAGTTGAGCTTCGGGGCAGAAATTTGCCTGGAGTAACGCTCGGAATGGGAACGCCGGAAGAAGTTGTAATCGGAGGACACACGATAACAGCGACACGACCAACAGTTCATTTAGGGGGGAATGTTCCTGACGAAGTTGAGCTTCGGGGCAGAAATTTGCCTGGAGTAACGCTCGGAATGGGAACGCCGGAAGAGGTAAGAATTGGAGGGCAAGCAATAACGAAAGAAGAGTTAGCAGAGAAAATAGCAGCATTATTGGGTGGGCAGTAATCTTGTAATCTGCAAAAACGAAAGGAACAAAAAAATAAAGACAATGGAGTTAGTGAAACGAACGCTGCTCCTTCTTTTTTTTGTCTTAAAATTCTGGATTTTAAATTTATAAAAAAGAATTTATCTACAATATTATGATATAACAAAAAGAAAAAAAAATCAAGGATTAGATAAATACTTGACCCCGTTCTTAATTTCATAAAATAGTATAATACAAAAGAATAACCCGAACAACTTCAGGTAGTTGAATTGTAGCAGACGGTATTGCGAAATCAGGAAACGGGACTTGACAAATCTTGAAAAATATGGTAGTTTATAAATAGATCCAGTGCCTTTTTAAGATAAAATAGATTGAATTTTATTGAGTTTTAAAAAAGTGCTGGATAAATCTCTTTTAGAAAAAAGGGGTTAATCAAAATAGCACCATCAAAATTAAATAAAAAAAGGAGGGGAAAAAAAGAAAGATGATGAGAAAAATTGTTGGAATTGCGTTGTGTCTGGTTTTTTTGATAAGTATAGGAAGTTCAGCGATGGAGTCCGAAATGCAGACAGAACAATTACGCAAAATGGGATTTATGGGTGAAGGAGTAAAAGTTGCCGTCATTGATGAAGGATTCTATGGATATGCAGATGCAGGGATTGACAATGTTGGCGAAGTGAAATCATTCAGGGCGGATTTAAATATCAGTCCTGACGAAAATCGGCATGGCACAATTGTCAGTGAGATATATCGCAATATATCTTGCGGAGAGTTATCGCTTTATACAGTGAGTTCAGGTACTGAATTTGCAAGAGCGGTAGATCATATCATAGAGCAAGGAGACATCCGAATAATTTTATCTTGTCTCAGTTTCTTTGAGGGTATGCCAAAACAAGACACCATTTCAAGCAGAGCAGTGGACAGAGCAAGAAATAACGGTATCATGCCAATTATCGCTGCTGGAAATTTTCAAGAAAGATATTATCAGGGGAACTTTACTGATACTAACGGAAATGGCTTGCACGAATTCAATAAGAAAGGAGAGAAGATTGATGAAACGCAAGATATTGGTTTTGTGCCAGAAGGAAGTATTGCTTCATATCTAAGTTGGTCTAACGCAAACCAGGATTACGATATTTTTGTACTTAAAGAAGGAAGAACGAGGCTAAATACTGTCGCTTATTCAAATAATAGACGAAAAACAGAAAAACAACTATCTCCAGTTCCAGCTATAGAAAGTTTAGCACCTACTATGAATAAAGGTGAATTTATTCATATAGCTATACGCAAGAAAAGTGATACCAGTAATAATTCAGGCAATACGGAATTAGAACTTTATGCCACAGTTGATTTGCAATACACTTCGTCCAACAGCATAACTTCACCTGCTGCGGCAAAAGGAGCTATAGCTATCGGAGCGGTTGAACCGAGCAGTTTGGAAGTAGAGCATTATAGTTCACGCGGTAATATCAGTTTCGTCGGCATCTCACAAATAGAATCGTATTCCGTAGAAGGAACTTCTATTGCTGCACCGCGTGTCGCCGGCGCATTCGCTCTTTTAAAGAGCGCTTGTCCGGAAGCAACTAACGAAGAAATTCTGTTAGCGATGCAAGAAACAGCGCTTAATATTGGACATGAAGGATGGGATGAAGAAAGTGGCTATGGAATACCGCAAGTAAAAGACGCCCTTGACTATCTCTGTCCGCCAGAAAATACTACAACAAACGAAACAAACCAACCATAATAAAACAACAAAATAGGGAAAAGCATTAAGCTAATCCCTTCTTTTTTTTGTCTTAAAAATCCGGATTTAAATTTATAAAAAAACTATCTTAATATTACGAGATTGCCGCGTCGGCTGCTGCCTCCTCGCAATGACAGTGGAAAAATAACTTTTGACTTTAAGAACTTTATGAACTTTTGACTTTTTCATCTTGTCATAAAAAAGAATTCCAATAAAACAACTGAAGCGACGAACAGTCCCCCGCTCCATAAATCTAAAATTCTAAAACTTTGCAAAGCAAGGCAGCCGACCAAAATTAAAGATAAAAGTACTCCCTGCCGAAAAGCCGGTCCGACATGAGAAAAAATAACTTCGTTTTTGGAAAACCAAACTCGCGAATAAAAACCGATCAAAGTGAATGTTCCGATCAAAGCAAAAAATAAACTTAGATAAAATAAAACAAGCCCGGCAAAATTAGCGGTGAACGGATCAATGTTGATTAAAACGAGAATCCATGCGCCAAAACACAAAAGAGTGCTTACCGCCATTCCGATAATGTAGCTTCTTATAGTCATAAATATTTCTTAATTCAATATTTATTGTTGAAAAGCACAGCCATTTTTTCGTTCAGTTGCTCGCCTCAGCTCCACTCTTAGGAAAGTTTTTATCAAAAAACAGATTTTATTTGTTTAATAATATTCAAAGGTAAAAATTTGTGCTGGGCTTAAAGCTTCACGAAAAAATGTCTATGTTTTTCAACAATGATTTAATTTGATTATTATTTCTTATCCACATTTTTATTTTACACAATTTCTTTTCAAAAAACAAGTAATGTGATAAAATAAAAATGATGAAACAAAAAAATTTCCAAATTATTATTTTAATTGCCATTATCGCCATCGCCTGCTTTTTTCGCCTTTGGAATCTTGACGCGGTTCCCGGCGGGCTTTTTCCTGACGAAGCCGCTAACGGACAGGACGCGATTTCAATTTTGAATGGTTATCACAGCCCATTTTTTGAACGCGGATTGGGACGCGAAGCTCTGTATTTTTATTTAATCGCCGGAAGCATTTATCTTTTTGGAATCGGTGTCTGGCAGATTCATCTTGTTTCGGCTTTGATTGGAATATGTACCGTTATCGCAACTTTTTTTCTGGGAAAGATTTTATTCAACCAGCGAGTCGCTTTTTTAGCCAGTTTTTTTATGGCAACTTCCGCCTGGCATGTCACTTTATCCAGAACCGGCTTTCGGGCAATTTTAGTTCCTTTGTTTGCAACTTTATTTTTTTATTTTATTTTAAAAACAGTTAAAGAAAAATCCAATAATAACTGTGAATTACGAAATGTCATTGCGAGGAGCCCAGCAGGGCGACGCGGCAATCCCGTAATTCAACAAAAAGAACGAGATTGCTTCGTCGTTCCTCCTCGCAATGACGGTAAAATTTTAAGTATCATAATTCATAGTAATAAAAAATATCTTTGGGCGGCTTTAGCCGGAATAAATCTCGGCTTGGGATTTTACACTTATATTTCTTTTCGTTCAATTATCGGAATTGTCGGCGTAATGGCAGTTCTGTTTTTAATAACAACCCCGATCAGAAAAAACAAAACTTTGAAATCCGGTTTTTCTACAAAGCGTCACGCAACAGCATCATCTGTTAAAAAACAAAGTTTTTCTAACGGGGCAAGAACAAATGTTTTTAAAAAATATTTCCGGCAAATTATTGTCGCTTTAATTTTTGCTTTTTTGGTTTTGTCTCCTTTGCTTGTTTATTTTCATGGACATCCTGACGCTTTTGCCGGACGCGCCGGATGCGTTTCTATTTTTAATCCTGATTTGAATAACGGAAATGTTGTTGGAACTTTTTTGGATGTTTTTAAAAAAACAATGCTGATGTTTTTTACAGACGGCGATTTGAATTGGCGGCATAATGTTTCCGGATTTTCTATGCTTAATCCTTGGGTCGCTTCGCTTTTCGCTTTTGGAATTTTATTATCTTTGATAATTATTTTAAAAGGATTTAAAAAAATAATTTTCCGCCAACCTTGTTCTGAAAATTTTTTCAAACACTTTCTTTTAGTGCTTTGGTTTTTTGGAATGCTTGCTCCGGAGTTTTTAACTGCCGAAGCGATTCCTCACGGATTGCGGGCAATCGGCGTCTTCTCAATTATCTTTTTTTGGCCGGCTTTAGCGGTTGATTTTTTCTGGAAGAAAGCAAAGATATTTTCAAGCAAAAAAATTATTTTTTTGGCAATTATTTTTGCTTTTTTATTAAGTCCGATTCTGCCTTACGATTATAATCAATATTTTAAAATCAGCGCTAATTCGCCGGATTTTCATTATGCTTACCGTTCTGATTTGACAGAAGTGAGTGATTATTTGAATAAACGGAATTTAAAAAATGAAACCTATTTGGTTCTTGACGAATACTCGGTCCAAACGCCGGAATTTTTGACATCGGAAAATGATCAGCCATATATTCTGCTTAATCCTGAAAAAAGTTTTCAGACAAGCTTATTGCTTGGCGATCAAATAATTTTTACCCAATCAACAATTTTTGATTCTAAAAAATATGAAGAATATCATCCGGAAGCGGAAATCATCCAAAGAAGATTTAATAAATTTGGAAAAGAAGTTATGAGAGTTTATGAATACTAATTAAAAATATTTATGTTTCATTTATTAATCATTCTCATCGCCGCCACAATTCTTCGTGTTTATAATCTTACCGCGATTTCTCTGTGGCACGACGAAGCGTTTTCAGCGCTTTTGGTAAAATACAATCTTAGTGAAATGATGTATCGGATTGCCTTGGATGTGCATCCGCCTTTTTACTATCTTGTTTTAAGATCTTGGGATTTATTTTTTGGAAATTCTTTATTTTCAATAAGAATGTTCAGCGTTCTTTTCGGCGTTTTAATTGTTCTGGGAACTTATCTGCTTGTTAAAGAAATTTTTAAAAATAATCGTCTCGCGCTTTTCGCTTGTCTGATTGTTGCAGTAAATCCTTTTCAAATTCAATACGCTTCAGAAGCGAGAATGTACACTTTGGGAACTTTTTTAATTATCTTTTCAAGTTATTTTTTATTAAAGGCGATTGGCTCAATTAAATCATCAACAGAAGGCGACATTCCGGAATGTCGCCTTCAGAACGAGCAAAAAAACAATAATAAAGTTTATTGGCTTCTTTATATTTTATTTGCCAGCGCCGCAATTTATACCCATTACTATATTTTCTTTTCCATTTTTGCCCAAGCGCTGTTCGTTGTCTTTTATTGTATTTTACAAACTACGTCCGGGTTTAATTTAAATTTTAACAAAAGTTCTAAAGTTGAAAAATCCCAAATCCCAATTTTCAAATCCCAAACAAATTCCAATAACCAAAATCCAAAATCCAAAATCGTTTTGAATTTTGAACATTTGAATTTTAGATTTATTTGGAATTTGGTGCTTTGGATTTTGGATTTAATAAAATTATTTAAAAGATTTGCCAAAACATTAATAAAAAATAACTTGTTTCGTTATAGTTCGGCTGCTTATTTCTTAATCGCTCTTTTGTATCTTCCCTGGCTGAAAACATTTTTAAAGCAAACCGGGCAAGTTCAGGAAAATTATTGGATTCCAGCAATGAATTTTTGGTCAATTCCGAACACTTTTTATAAAATGACTTTTGAACTGCCAATCAATTTTTTAAAAACCGAATATATTTTAGCCGTTTTAATGTTAATAATCAGCGCGGTTATTATTTTTGTTTTGAAGAAAAAAAAGCAGCCGGCAAAATGGCTGATTTTTTTCTCGTTGATTATTCCGTTTGTAATAGCGAGCATTTTTTCTTTAAAAACATCTGTTTATCTTGACCGTTATTTTATTTTCGTTTCCGCTTTTTATTTGATTTTTATTGCTTTGGGAATTTTCTTAGTTAAAAATAAATTCACTAAAACTGTCATCGCCGCTGCAATTATTTTGGGATGCCTGTGCGGTTTTATTTACAACTGGAATTCTCTTAACATTCAAAACAAACCGGGAATGGCTGGCGCAGCCGCTTATTTAAATCAGGAAGTTGCGCCAAAAGATAAAATTTTTGTCGGATCTTCTTTTGTTTATTTTACTTTTAGATATTATAACCAAACTTCAGTTTCTCCAAAACTTTACGCGCCCGGAGAACTTTCCCATTTTTCCGGAACCGCTTTGCTTTCAAACGAAGATATTATTAAAAATTTTCAAGGAGTTAAAAAAGGAGAAATCATCTGGCTTATCAACACAACCGGTTTTGGAAATTTCCAGCCGGAAGTTCCGTCCAACTGGATAAAATTAGAAGAAAAAAGTTTTCAGGACGCTTATGATTACCGCGGCTGGATTATTGTCAGCAAATATAAAATCTAATTTATTTATAATAAATTTTTCCGGGAATTCGCAAATCAATATATTCTAAATTTTTCCTTTCTCCTTCATTAATTTCTTCGCTTAAAAATTTTGCTAAATTTCCCGCTTGTTTTTTTGCCGATTCAGATGTATTAAAAATCACTTGCCATCCTTCAATAGTGGTAATCCAAATTTCCAAACTAGCCGATTCCGGCGTCCTTAATGATATTATTTCTAAATTTTCAATTTGCTTTAAATTTTTAGAAATTTCTAAAATAAATCCAATAAAATTCTGGTCAGCCACTTTTTGGCTGATTTTAATTTTTTCATCTTTTTCCTCCTGAACAACAAGCATTTTTTCCAAATTTTCTTTTCCGCCAAAAGACATCAATTCAGCGGAAAAAACTTCCGCGTAAGCAACGCCGTTTTTATCAGTGAAAAAACAATTTTCCTGGCGGCACCAAATAATCGCGCTTCGCCTTTCCGAAATTTCTATTTTTAAAATATCTGGAAATTTTTTCTCCGCTTCTATTTTTTGAAAAGAAGGATTTTCTTGTCCAAGAACTTTTTCTATTTCTGTTGGATTGATAAAAAGAATATTGTCTTTCGGCAAAATAAAAAACGCTCTTTTTTTAATAACTTGATTAACTTCGTTTTTAATTTTTTCAGAGTTTGTTAATTTGTTGCCGATGATTGACATTTCTTTTATTCTAAAAAACGGCGAAAAGAAAATCAGCCAAATTATAAAAAGAAGCAAGATTAAAGCTAAAAGCCAAAAAACGCTTTTTTGAAAAAAAATCCATCTTTGCCGTGGCGCAATCCGTTTGCTTCCCGGATAAATCCGCGGTGCATGGCGAATAAATTTTTTATATCGATTTTTTCTTTTTTGAAACATAATAAAAGTTATTTTTAAAAATTATTTTTCACCGGTTTAAATGATTTTCGGTGAATTTCGCACGGTCCGTATTTTTTTAACATTTCTAAATGCAGTTTTGTGCCGTATCCTTTGTGTTTTTCAAATCCATACTGCGGATATTTTCGGCGCAATTTAACAAGCATTCTGTCACGAGTAACTTTAGCGATAATTGAAGCGGCGGCAATGGAAAAGATTTTTTTATCTCCCTGAATAACAGCCGTCTGGGAAATGGGATAATCTTCCAATGTCCATTTTCCGTCAATCAATAAAAAATCCGGCTTAATTTTCCTGCCTGTTCGGCAGACAGGTAAATTTTCAACCGCTTTTTTCATCGCCAAAAAAGTCGCCTGTAGAATATTTATTTTATCAATAATTTTTTCTGAAACAATTCCAATGCCATAATAAACCTGATTATGATGAGTTAAAATTTCATAAAATTTTTCTCTTTGTCTCTTGCTCAATTGCTTGGAATCACGAATGCCGTCAAAAACTTTCAACTTTTCACTTTCAACTTTTAATTTAATTATTGCCGCGCAGGCAACAACCGGTCCGGCTAACGGTCCCCTGCCGACTTCGTCAATTCCGGCAATAAATTTATATCCATTTTTGCGCAATTTTATTTCTTTGTCAAAAGTAGGAGTAATCATACTTGAATTATAACATTTTTTCTTAATTTCTTGAAGTTCCTGAAATAATATGCTATAGTGAAATTGATAATAAAGTTTTTAATTAAATAAAAATTATGGACAATCAACAAGAAAAACGCAATCTTAATTGGCAATTTGTTGAAAGCGCTTTGGAAGAAGGAAGTTCTTCCGGATACAAAATTGCTGTTTTGGAAACTGCCAAACTTTTGGATCAAGCATTAGAAGAACAAAATTTTTCCGGCAAAAATTTTGAAGAGCGGCTAAATTCCGCAGGAAACATTTTCGCTAATGAAGAAAATGTCAATCAAGCCCTTGAAATCCGCCAAAAAATTATTGAACAGCCGTATTTTGACATTTCCGTTGAAGAAACAAAAGAAACAATCGCTAATTTTTATCAGGCGATTGTTGACACAACGGAAAATTCGCCGAGTATGTTAAGCAAACTGAATGTTTTTAAAAATTTCAATCCGAAATTCAAAGATTTTTCTCTTTCCAGAATTTTCGAAAAAGGATTTATCAAAAAATCCATAATCGGCGTGTTTTTGTTTTTTCTGATTGTTCTAATTCTGGCTGATACCGGACCAGGCCAAAGTTTGGCAAATTTTATGGTTGATATCGCTCATTTTATTTTTTACAAATTGCTCATTGTTGCCGCCATCGCCGCAGCAATCATCATTGCCATCATCGGAACGCTTTCTTATTTGGAAGGGAGAAATGATAGCAATAGAGGAAGATTGAAAATTGAATAAAAAAAAGAAGGGTAAAGCTCTGTTATTCTTTGAAATTTTTTAAGATTTCATTGAGTAAACTTTATTACTCTACCCTTATTAAAACCAAGCATTTTTCCTTCTGTGGTTGTCAAATTGACAAATACAAAAGTATCATGCTTAATTCCTAATGTTACACTTGTTATATTACCGTATATCGTTATCTTCACCATTTCTGTTTCTGTCTCGTTGATTATCTTGTCGTTGATTGTTTTTTCTGTATCTGTAGTTCTTATTACTCCTACCGCTATTAATATTATAAGTATCGCAACGGCACTGTATAACACTAAAAGTTTTTTTCTTTCCATTTTCTTTCTTTTTACCCCCTCTAAA
>DAOWLE010000038.1 GCA_030643545.1 bacterium
ATTCCCAGTCCTTTGACGGACCGAAAATTTTCTCGCAAAAAAGACCGTCTTTTTCCGGACGCTGGGTGCGGTAATTAATTGTTTCCGGCTTTATCACTTCGCCGTGGCTCCATTCTAAAATATCCTCCGGCGAAGCAAGTTTTAATTTTATCGCCTTAAAATCAGCGATATCAATTTCTTGTTCAATCATAGTTTTATAATTTATTTAAAAAAATTAATTTAGTCGGTGAATTTAAAAGTGGAAAAACATAGAGAGAATAATTTGCCTGCCTGCGGCAGGCAGGGATTTTGAAATTATTTCTCCTCTTTCCTTTCTTTTTTAATCAATTCCACTGACAATCCTAATGCTTTTAATTCATTGACCAAAACATGAAAAGACGCCGGAATGTGCGGATTTTTTATTTTCTCTCCTTTAATAATTGATTCATAAGCCTTTGATCGTCCCAGAACATCGTCTGATTTAATGGTTAAAATTTCCTGAAGCGTATGCGCCGCTCCATAACCTTCAAGAGCCCAGACCTCCATCTCGCCGAACCGCTGTCCTCCGAATTGGGCTTTTCCGCCCAATGGCTGCTGGGTGATTAAAGAATAAGGGCCAATTGAACGCATATGAATTTTATCTTCAACCAAATGATTAAGTTTCATTACATAAATTATTCCGACAGTGGTTTGCAAAACAAACGGCTCTCCGGTCCGTCCGTCATAAAGCTGGATTTTTCCGCTTTCCGGTAAATTAGCTTTAGCCAATTCTTCTTTAACTTTTTCTTCCGGAATTCCGTCCAAAGACGGACAAGCGACTTTATAGCCGAGAGAATTGGCGGCCCATCCCAAATGAGTTTCAAGAATTTGGCCGATGTTCATTCTGGAAGCGACTCCCAAAGGATTTAAAATAACCTGCACCGGAGTTCCGTCAGCGAGATAAGGCATATTTTCTTTAGGCATAATTTTTGAAATAACTCCTTTGTTCCCATGCCGTCCGGCTAATTTATCGCCGACTGAAACTTTTCTGATCTGGGCAATTCTTACTTGAATCTGCTGAATCACTCCCGGGGAAAGTTTGTCTCCGTCTTTACGGGAAAATATTTTTACGCCGATAATTTTTCCGTGTTCGCCATGCTGTAAATATAAAGAAGTGTCTTTTACTTCGCGCGCTTTTTCGCCAAAAATAGAACGAAGCAATCTTTCTTCGGCAGTTAATTCTGTTTCTCCTTTAGGAGTAATTTTACCGATTAGAATATCGCCCGAAGTCACTTCAGCGCCGATTCTGATTATGCCTTCTTCGTCAAGATTTCTTAATTTTTCCTCGCCGACATTCGGAATATCGCGGGTAACAAGTTCCGGGCCTAATTTTGTATCGCGGATATCAACCGAAAAATCTTCAATATGAATTGAAGAAAAACGATCATCATGAAGAAGTTCATCTGAAATTATAATCGCGTCTTCAAAATTTCCTCCCTTCCATGGCATAAAAGCAACCAATAAATTTTGTCCGAGCGCGAGCTCGCCGTAATCAGTCGCCGCTCCGTCCGCCAAGAGATCGCCCGCTTTAACTTTCTGGCCTTTAACAACGCGCGGATGCTGAGTCATGCAAGTTGCCGCGTTGGAACAGGCAAAATTTTGCAGTTTATAAACTGTTCTGGAAAATTTATCTTTTTTTGATTCAACAACAATTTCTTTAGAGTCAACTTTTTTGATTTCACCGCTTTCTTTTGCCAAGACAATTTGTCCGGAATCAGTCGCCGCTTTAATTTCCATCCCGGTTCCGACAACCGGCGATTCCGGCTTGATGCAGGAAACCGCCTGGCGCTGCATATTTGAACCCATTAAAGCTCTCTGCGCGTCGTCGTGTTCCAAAAATGGAATTAAACTTGTTGCTACGCTGATCGGCTGCTTGGCGTCAATATCAATAAACTGAATTTCCGATGTTTCAATTTCGCCGATTTTTCCTTTTATTCTTGCTTCCACTTTTTTATCAAGAATTTCTCCTTTCTCGCTTATTTTTACGCCCGGATGAGCAATATTATATTTTTCCTCCTCGCCGGCGTCTATAAAAACAATCTCATCAGTAAGCCGGCAATTTTTAACTTTTCGATAAGGCGTTTCCAAAAAACCGTATTTATTTACTTTAGCGTAAGTGGCTAAATGCCCGACCAATCCGATATTCGCTCCTTCCGGAGTTTGAATCGGACAAATTCTTCCGTAATGGGACGAGTGGACATCGCGAACTTTAAACCCGGCTCTTTCCCGAACCAAACCGCCGGGTCCCATTGTTGAGAGACGCCGTTTGTGTTCAAGCTCGGCCAAAGGATTTACCTGGTCCATAAACTGAGAAAGCTGGGAAGAAGCAAAAAATTCCCTGATAACCGCAATCAGCGGCCTGGAATTTACTAATTGCGAAGGAGTGACTGTATAAAAATCAGAAGTGCTCATTCTGTCGCGGATGTTTCTTTGCATTCTTAATAATCCCAAGCGAAATTTTTCCTGAACAAGCTCGCCAACCGCTCTTACTCTTCTGTTTTTCAAATGGTCAATATCATCTTCTTCCGCTTGGAAACTATTGTTAAGCCGTATAATTTCTTTAACGACCATCAGTAAATCTTTTGGATAAAAAATTCTGTTTGCCGCTTTTTCGCAAAAAATCCCTGAAGTGTCTCCGCCTAATCGCTCGTTGATTTTAAAACGGCCGACTGTTCCAAAATCGTACCGTTCAAAATTAAAAAACATTGCGTCAATCAAACTTTTAGCATTGTCAGCGGTCGCTAAATCTCCGGGACGGATTCTTCTATAAACTTCTTTGTATCCCTCGCCTTGATTAGTCGCCGAATCATGCTCAATAGTCATTTCAATAAATTTTACATCGCCTTTGTCAACATCGCTGAACGCTTTTAAAAGATCTTCATTCTTTGGATAGCCGAAAGCCCGCAAAAGCGAACTAACGGCAACTTTTCTTTTTCGGTCAATTTTAACAAAAATGCCGCCGTTTGCTTCAGTCTCAATTTCCAGCCAAGCGCCCCGCGTAGGAATCATTTTTGCTCCAAAAAATTTTTGCCCTTCTTTTTGATAAGCAATATTAAAAAAAACGCCGGGTGATTTAATCAGCTGGCTTACAACGACTCTTTCAACTCCATTAATAATAAATGTTCCGCGGTCGGTCATTAAAGGAATATCGCCAAGATAACATTCTTGAATTTGCGATTTTCCTGTTTTTTTATTGACTAATTCTATCTGGCTTTTCAAAGATGTTTCATAAGAAATATTTTTATCACGGGAAGTTTTTTCATCGTATTTTGGCTCATCTAAATAATATTTTTTAAAAGACAATTCCAAATCTTTGCTGTAGCTGACTATCGGAGAAATTTCGTCTAATAACTCGCGCAACCCTTTTTTTAAAAACCATTCATAAGAATTAATCTGATTTTCAATCAAATTGGGAAGCTTGATTGTTTCTCTTGTCGGTTTTAAAAATTTTCTTTTTGCGTAAACGGGCTGGCTGACGCTTTTTTGAGATGTAGCAATGGACATAATGACAAAATTAAAAAATTAAAATAAAAATAAAATAAGCAAAAATCTTGGTCATTTTATACAACCAATTGTAACAAATTTATTCAATTATTGTCTTAAAAGTATGATTAAAATATAGACAAATTAGAAACACATTTCTTTTTATAAAGAAATATTGAAGTTAAACTTCAATAAGCTTTCTCTTTATTTAAAGCAAAATTCAACGATTCAATTGTTGCCTGAACAATATTCTTGGCAGTGACGCTCGCGTCTTCCCCGACAGAAAATTCCACCTTTTTTATATCCACTATTCTTATTCTATTCATTTTTAAAAATTTGTCAAGTTTTTTTAAAAGTTGCGTATCCAAATCTAATTTATCCTTCCAAGAAACAGCTTTTATTTCTTTTTTATTTTGATAAAGAATTATCTTAATTTGGTTGGATTTAAGTTGGATTAATAAAGTATAAAATGGCATAATATGAAAAAGTTAAAAGTCGAAAGTCGTAAAGTCAAAAGTTTAGAAAAATTTATTCAATGATTTCCTCAAAAATATTTTCCTTATCATTAAATCTCCACATCAAACCATCATTCAATGTTGAACTAAAATTTTTGGAAGAAAGGATTTTCAGAAAATTATCCGCAGGCGCGACATAAATTTCATCCCATATTTCTCCGCTCTTTTTTTTGAATTTATATTGGACTAATTTTTCCTGCTCAAAATCATATCCGTAAAATTTTGCTTCATTATGATTACAGCTTCCGTATTGAAGAATGACAATAGAATCCTGATTATTTTTCGGATTTAATTTTTTAATCCACAATTTGCCGTCATTGCGCGAATCCTCAATAAAATTCATTTCTCCGATATCTAATTTTGAATCTTCAAAAGATAAATAAAAATTTCCCTGATATTTTTTGGATCTGACAACCGGTCCCCCGCACCAGATAGATTTATTTTCATCAATTTTCATGTCCGGCGAATAAAGCGTAATTTTTCCCTGTTCCTCTTCGGAAAAATAAACATCGGCTGAAGATAAATAATTTTCTGAATCATCGTTTTCAATAAGTTCGGAATCTGCAGTTTTGTCAGCCGTTTCTGATTTTTTATTAATTGAAAAATTTACAATTTCAAATTCCTGATTATTTAAATTGGAAATTTCTTTATAATATTTCCAGACGGTTAATCCGGTGGCGATAAGAATAATTATAATGACAATAATCCCGCCAACAAAAAACTGGTTTTTAGTTTTTATAATATTTTGATTTTTCATAGTTTTGTTTTTTTAAATTTTAGTTCCATAAAAATCATATCATAAATGACGCGGAAAATCAATCAATAACAGATAAGGCAAAATCAAAACTTTTCTTTTGTATTAAATTATCCTTTTCCATTTTATTATTTCTAATTTATTATATAATTTAAAATTTATAATTTATAATTTATAATTTTTTCCCTCCCCATCCGCTTTTTGTTTTTGTTTTTTGGTTTTTAAGATTTGATTTTGTTTGTTAATTCCATTATAACAAAAATCGCCGTGAAAGGCGATTTTTTTGTTAATCTATTTTTTCTTTTTAAATCTTTTTCTCGCAAAAATTTTTAACGATGTGATGTAATAGTAAAATCAAAAAACAAGTGATATAAATCTATTTTAAATAATGGCTTTATTCTCCTATGTTGGGAAAAATAACTGTGCTTAAATTTTTCATCTATTTTATATGGGGTAAGATTTTTGGTTGTTTTAATTGTTTTGTGATTATTAATCTTATTTTTGATATTTTCAATTTTATTTTCAATTTTACCATCTTTAATAAATCCAATCATACCAGCCAAAAACATTTTTGAAGAATATTTTCCTTCCGCAAAGCTATTTATTCCATTTCTATTTATATAACTATTTTCTCCAACAATTTTACATTCAATTTTTAATCTTTTCTCTTTCTCGCCCAAACTTAGTGGATTTATTAAATCAATGTCGATTCTATTCACTTTGTCTAAATCTCTTGATTCTGTAATCCAATCATATTTTAATATAGTTGGTAATTTTTCTGCTATTTTTACTATATCATCTCTTATCTTATTTTCATTACAATGATTAACATCATAACCTTCAGACAACAAATCATAATATGACAAAATCAAAAGATTATAAGCATCTAACAAATATTTTAAATGGGTTCCTTTGTAAAATTGAAAATTGTTAGCATTATTTTTCATAGGACATCACGATTTTAAAGATTTAATTTCAGACTTCATCATCGCTTCTATAAATTCATGCAAATCTGCCTGAGCAATCGCTGGATGCCAGTTTTTATATTGATTTGATTTTACTATATAGAATGATGTTTTTTCAAAACCGCGAATATCTCTTTGTTTATAAAATTTATTAGTATATTTTTTTTCTCCAAGTTTCATTAACTCAAAAAGTTCTTCTGTTTTTTCTAAATCACTAACAATTTTTACTGCTTCCCTTCTTTTTTCTTTAACAACTTTAAAATTCATTCCCGTAATATAATTATCATGATAAATATCTATTTCAAAAAAGTTAGGGTTTCCATTCCAGCGAGAGCCAAAATGATCTAAGAAAATTTGAGCGTATTTTTTCAATTGCGCAGGATCACATTTGGTAATGGGGGTTTTTTCATTAAAAAATAATGGGATTGAAACATTAATATTATAATCAATTAATCTCTTATCTTGCTCTGATAATTCAAATTTTTTAAACAAAAATAAATCAAGTCTTTTTATTTTTTCGTTTATTAATTTTTTATAATTTGTGTTATCAAATATTTTTTTTAAATATTTATCTTTAGAAATATTTATTAATTCATCAAATATTTGCGCTAAATTATTTTTTGTTTTTTCGTTCAATAAAAACGGTAATTTTTTATAATCTTCTTGCAATACTTCCTCCTGCCTAACTCCCCAATCCGATGAAGTTAAAAATAATAAATATTGAACCAATGTGCTAGAAAAATATGCTCCAATTGCTTTTAAGTCATTTTTATTTCTCCCATGTATTCCAAAAATAGTATTTGGAAAAGCACACTCTTTTTCTAAATAAGTTATTGTTGGTTTATTTTTAAGACTCCGTTTTAACAACAAATGAGGTGACTTATATGAGCTCAAAATCCCTTGATCTTTAAAAGATAAATCTGGATAAATTTCTATTATTTTTTTAAAATTAAAATTTTGCCTAAAAGATTCGGAAACTTTAAAATCATTGCTATCTACAAATATTTTATTTTTAAACTCTTCTCTTTTTTTGCTATTTTTTTTAGCCGATATAAAGCCAGCGCCAAAAGTTATGTTATATTTATTAATGTAATTTTTAACTGTCTTAAAATCACCTTTCAATCTCTTGATAAAATAAAAGTCAAAAGCATTTCCATAAAGCATTACTTTCCATAACCAATCATATTTCTGAAAATATTCTTGTTTTATTTTTTTAATATCATTTTTTTCAACTACTATAATTTTTAAATACTTCAAAAATATATTTGGTTTGATAGAAGTGTGAACAACAATACTATTTTTTGTTTCTTTTTTATGTGCATATTTATAAAAAACAATAACTGCCGGCGCTGTAGCTCCTGAAAATAATTGTTTTCTAACGGGAGATAATTCTAAAATTTTGTTAACATAAAAATTTTCTAACCAATATTGCCTAAATTTTTCTGCTCTATGATTATATAAAATTTTACTTGTTAAAACCAAAGCGCATTTTGTACTTTCTAATGAAAAATCTTTTACTCGCACCGTAAAACTTTGAGCGATTTGTTTATCGCTAACTGGAATTTTTTCGTTCTCAAAATATTTAATATGATAATTATCTTTTTCTTTATCGCTTCCCCACGGTGGATTTCCTAAAATAAAATCTATTTTTTTTATTTTTTCGTTAAATTCACGTTCTGTGTTAAAAAAATCTTCCGCAAATAAATTCCTATCTTTTAATTTTTCAAATCTAAATTTTGTAATGTCTTTCGGCTCAATATAGTCCAATAAAGTTAAACAAATAGAAAAAACACTTAAATTTATCGCGCTCTCATCTTTATCAACTCCAAAAATATTTTCTTTAACAATTTTTATTAATTTGTCTTTAGAAATTTTGCCATTCTTGTTTAGATTTTTCTCAATAATACATCTCAATGTTTCTACTAAAAATATTCCCGATCCGCAAGAAGGATCAAAAACTCTGCAAGAATTATTTTTTTCTAAATGTTCTTTTACTGTTTTTTCTAAAATATAATCAACTAAAAAAGAAGGGGTATAATAAGCGCCCTCTTTTCGTTGCTTTTCTTTTCCCATAAACCGCTCATAAACTTCACTTATAAGCTCAACGGGAATAATTTTAAAATTATAAGTTTCAAATAGTGATTGTTGTCCTGATTCAATTTCAGCGCCACTAAAAAGATCAAATAAAATTTTCAAGTGTTTGTCATTAATCTGTTCTTTTTCCTTATCTGAAACAGGAAACAAATCGCCGTTAAATTTTGTCTTTAAATATTCAAAATGTTTATATAATAATTTTTTATTTTTATCTTCAAGCGCTTTTTTAAAATCATTATTATTTTTAAAATATCGTATTTTTACTTTTCTATCAATAAGATAACGAGTAAAAAGAAGTCTCCCGATAATGTTATTAGCGCATAAAGAATCTAATCCTTTTTTCCTAAGAACTTTTTGAGCGTCTTCAATATTTTTTAAAAGTTTTTCATCAACTTGATTTTTAGAATCTGGTAGTTGTTGCCACAATTTTCCTGATAAAATATCCCAAAAGGAAATATCTCCTTCTGTAATTTTTTTACCTTTCCTTTTTAACTTTTCAAACCAAACAGAATTTTTTGAATCAAAAGAAAAACCGTTATATATTTCTATATCAGTATCCTTAATAACATATACTATGGGTACTCCTCCTAAATTCCATATTTTTTCAAATAATTCTTTTTCGTTGTCATATTGTCTTTTTGTAAAATCAAAAAACAGAATAAGCAATTTATTTTCTTGCACCCAAAAAGCGTCAGGCTTAATTTCATTTTCTAATCCTTTTTGCAATCTATATGGCACTTTCCGTTTCCATTGTTTATCATCTAATCTTAAAAGATATTCGCTACCAGCTATGCCTATTTTTTGTAAAAGTTTATTTAGCTCTGACATACTTTCATTATACCATTTTTTTAAAACAACATCCAATCAAAATATTTATTGTTTTTTCACAACTTTAATCTCCTTTTTTGTTAATCCATAAATTTCAAAAACCCTCTCATTGATCTCCCCATCTATTTTCTCAATTTCATCTTTTATTCTTTTGTATTCTTTTAAATTAGTTTTCATTTTAGTAAATTTATTACATTTAATTATTTTCATAATACCTTAAAACCCGCGAAAAATCAAGCTCTAAACAAAAAAAATCCAACGTTTTTGTTGGATTTTTATTTGCGGGGATACTATATTTATGTTTTTTTATTTTTTTTACAATTTAGTTTATAAATGCTTTGAAATATCGATCATACACATACTTTTTGTCATAATTAATTTCTTTTGGCTGCTCTACCAAAATATTAAGTTCAACAAAACGATCTATTACTCTTTGAGCGCCCGCTCGCGTAAAGTCAGTTGCTTGCATAATGCTTTTTGTCGTTACAATTGGATTTTCAAATAAATAAACAATAACCTTTATGCCACTCTCTGATTCTCTTTTTGCAAGTCCTTGAATTTTTTCCATATCTTCGTCGCGTATATTTCTAATTTTTTTGGATACTTCTACGGAATCTTTTGCTGTTTCAATGACGCCATCAAGAAAAAACTCAAGCCAACCAAAGACATCTCCATCAATTTGGTAGCCACGAAGTTTGTTATAATAAACATCCTTGTGTTGCTTGAAAAATGATGAGAGAAATAATACGGGATTTTCAAGCAAATTTCTCTTAACCAAAAGAAAAGTAACAAGCATCCGCCCAGTTCTTCCATTACCATCCAAAAAAGGATGAACAGTCTCAAACTGAGCATGCACATAGCCAATATTGATAATCGGCAATGTGGAAGTATTATCATAAATAAACTTTTCCAAATCATCTAAGCTCGTTTTCATTTCTTGCGGAGGAACAGGGATAAAAGTAGCATTGTTTAGATTTGTACCTCCAATCCAGTTTTGCGATGCGCGAAATTCTCCAGGATTAGAAAAATGTGTTGAGCGCGCTCCCTGCATAAGTTCTTTGTGCAATTCTCGGATAAAACGCAAGGAAATAGGAAAATTCTTAAGTCGCTCTATTCCATAATTTAGCGCTTTGATATAAAAAATGATATCATTAGCATCGCTTTTTCCTCCATCTATCCCAGCAGAAGCTTCAAGCGCGTCTGCCATTGTTGCTTGAGTCCCCTCAATCTGTGATGAAGAAGTTGCGTCTTTGTACGAAAACATACGAAGAAAAAACTCCATATTTGGTAATATTTGTGTAATGCCATCAAGTTTCCCGAGAAGCCTCTCTGCTTCCGCAGCTTTGTTAATAAGATTTTGTGGAATGTCAAAAAGCTCGTCATTTGGAAATGACTTTGGTACAGATGCTGTATATCCTGTTGGTTGTTTTATTTTTACGCAAATATTAATTTTTTTCATGATAGTATCCTTATTATTTTAGATATATACTATCTTACTATTTAGTATATATCTGTCTTAATCCATCTTTAGCAACTTGTTCCAAAATGGAACAGGTTGAATTTTTATCAAGTTCTTTTGTCTTATAAATATTATTTATATGCTTTACAATCGCTGGCCTATTTACGCCAAAAATTTGAGCCATCTGGCGCGCGTCAAGCCAGATGGTTTCTTTTTCCAGCCGCACTTTAATATCAACCTCTTTTTTAGAAATTTGATAAATTATTATTTCGCCTTTATTTAATTTATTTTTTTGCATAAATTTTACTCTTAATTACTTTCATCTTACAATTTTTTGTCTAAAAAATCAAGCTCTAAACAAAAAAAATCCAACGCTTTTGTTGGATTTTTCTTTGCGGGGATATTGAATTTATTTTTTAATCTTTACTCCATCACCACTATTTCCCGCCAGATTTTTTGATTTTTTCTTCCGTAAATAATAGTTTTTCTGTCGGTTAATTTAATAATTTCATTTTCTCGGAATTGATCTGGAATCGGATTAATTATTTTAAAATTTTTTAAATTTATTTTTAATTTATAAATATTCTTACCAAAATTAAATACCGGCCAGACCATTACCACTTTTCCGCCGGGTTTTAAAATTTTTTTGAATTCAGCCAAACTTTCTGTGTAAAGTTTTTCTAAATTCTGAATTGTCTGCTTGATATTAAACCGCCCTCTTTGCGGTCCCAGATACGGCTCGGTAATAATCGCGCCAATAGAATTTCTTTTGATAAATTTTGAAAGTCCAACCGCATTTTTGTTGAACAATTTATAATTTATAATTTTTAATTTATAATTTTCCTCTATCCATTCAATATTTTTTTCAGTATCGCTGACCGCTTTTTTAGAAATATCAGAACCGATTAAATTCTGAAAACCCATCAGCATTGCTTCGGTTAAAATTGTGCCGGATCCGCAAAAAGGATCAAGAATAATATCATTTGGTTTTGCTTTGCTTAAATTAATCATTACTTGGGCGATTTTTGGCGGAAGCATTCCGGAATAATCATCGCGAGCCGGACGATTATAATCACGGAAAGATAATTCCTTAAACGGCTGAACAGTTAAAGTTTGTCCGATTAATAATTGCTCTTGATTTTCAATTAAAATAATTTCAATTCCATTTTGTTTGAAATCTGAAGGAATTAATTTATTTTGTTCAACAGCAACACTTGATAAAATTTGCCGCGAATTGCCTCGGCAAGCAATCCAGCGGGAACTGATATTTTGCCCGCGCAGATATTTTTTAATTTCCATTGCCAATGGCTTAATGTCAAATTTTTTATTTCCGTAATATGAAATGCCGAATTTTAATTTGCCGTCTGTCTTTTGAAGTAATTTTTTAATTTCTGAAAATATTTTTTCTCTATTATCCCGTTCCGTTTTTGATTTAACAATTCCTATTTTAATTGTCCCGCCTATTTTTTTAATTATCTGCGAAGCGTCAATCCGCTTGTCCAGAATAAAAACATCTTTAGAAATTAAATTCCCTGCAGAATAATTTTCTTTTTTATTTAAATTAAAAACAGCTGAAATTTCAGCCACTGATAAAGTCGGATTATTTCCCAAGATAAAAAAATTTAAATTATTTTTTATTTTCAATTCTTATTTTGCTTAATTGCGATTTAATTTTTGCTAAAGTTAAAAGTCCATCCTGCGCACCGTAATGTCCGACAACATTTCCGCTGTTTATTATAGCGTATTTCAAGGATTCTTTAATATTTTCACCGGATAAAATAAATCCTCCCAAGAATCCGGAACCAAAAGCGTCGCCGGCGCCAGTCGTATCAATTCTTTTTTTGGAAGTTGCCCGCGCGTAATAAATATTTTCTTTATCGCCGACCCAGGCGCCTGACAATCCTTGAGTGACAATAACAATTTTCGGCCCCCATTCACGGATAATTTTTATTAAACTTGCCGGATCGTTAAAATTTTTATTCTTTTGTTTTTTATCAGAAAGAGCCAGTTCAATCGCCTCGTCTCGGTTAAGAAGCAAAATTTCAGTTGATTTTAAAATTTCCAGCAATTTTTTTCTGCCCGCTTTAATTTGCGTTGAACCCGGATTAAAAGCCAATCTAATTTTATTTTTTTTAACAAAATTATTTATTTTCGCAAGTGATTTTTCCCAATCGCCGGATAAAGAAGTCAGATAAATCCAACCCCCTCTTTTTCTCCCCTTTGCGAAGGGGGAGATAGTGGGGGTATTTAACTTTTTATTTGCTCCGCGCCAATTAAAAATAACTCTGTCTCCGCTTTTTTTGTCAACCACAATAAACGAAACGCTGGTGCCTGTTTTTTTATCTTCCTGAATAAATTTTGTTTCAACTTTTTCTTTCAAAAGATTATTTTTTATTTCTGTGCCATTCTGGTCATTACCGATTCTTAAAAGAGCGGCAGTTTTTATTCCAAGGCGGGATAAGCTCACTGCCGCGTTGCAAGCGCCGCCGCCTGAAGAAAAATAAACCTGATCGCTTTTAATTTTCGCTCCATATTCAAAAGCCAGAAGTTTTTGTTCGGTTAAATTTTGCGGCGTGGAAATAATTTTGCCCTTATCAGTGACAAAAATAATGTCCCGCGTTGCCCCGCCGATTGTTAATACATTAAACATTTTGTTCTTTTGTCATTCCCGCGTAGGCGGGAATCCACTATTAAAATAAGCATTATGCTAAACGTAGATTCCTGCCTTCGCAGGAATGACAGATTAAATATTTTTCTTAACTTTTTTCATATCCGCATTCTTTACTGCTGCATCTTGTTTTTCCTTTAGCGCCAAAAACCATCAGCGATTCGCATTTCGGGCAAAGCTCTCCGGTCGGCTTGCTCCATAAAGAAAATTTGCATTTAGGATATTTATCGCAAGCGTAAAAAATCCGTCCTTTTTTTGATTTTTTTTCAACGATTTCGCCTTTGCCGCATTCCGGACATTTCACTCCGGTAGATTTTACAATCGGTTTAATATTTCTGCAGTCCGGATAGCCGGAACATCCGAGAAATTTTCCATAACGGCCTATTTTAATCACCATCGGCTTTCCGCATTTTTCACATTTCTCGTCTGTAGTTTCTGGCTCTTCTATCTTTCCGTCACTCCCGATTTGTTTTGTATTTTTGCACTCAGGATAATTGCTGCACGCCATAAATTTTCCGAATCTTCCAAGTTTAATAATCATCGGCGAACCGCATTTTTCGCATTTTTTGTCTGTCGCTTCTTCGGTCAGATCCTTTTTATTTATTTCTTTTTCTTTTTTCATAAGATTTTCTTTAAACGGCTTGTAAAAATCTTTTACAACCGGCACCCATTTAATTTTTCCCTCGGCGATTTCATCAAGGTCTTCTTCCATCCCGGCGGTAAATTTTAAATCAACTATTTTTGGAAAATGTTCAACCAATAATTTATTTACTAATTCGCCGATTTCTTTTGGCTGGAATTTTCGCTCAACTTTTTCAACATATCCACGGTCCTGAATTGTGGAAAGCGTTGGCGCGTAAGTGGAAGGCCGCCCGATTCCTTCTTCTTCTAATTTTTTTACCAAACTCGCTTCAGTGTAGCGCGCTGGCGGCTGGGTAAAATGCTGCTCGCTAATTACTTTAATTAAATCCAAATTTTCTTTCTCTTCCACTTCCGGCAAAATTATTTCCTCGGATTTCATCGGATAAACTTTCAAAAATCCTTCAAATTTTATAATAGAACCGGTCGCGCGTAATTGCAACAATTGTAGGGGCACAAGATTTTGTGCCCTTACGGTTGCCAAAACATCAATAGTCGTTAAATCGCTCACAGCGCTCGCCATTTGCGAAGCAACCATTCTTTCCCAAATTAATTTATACAATTTATATTGCCTGTTATCTAAATATTTTTCTATACTCTCCGGATTTCTTTCCGGATCAGTCGGCCTGATTGCCTCATGCGCTTCTTGCGCGCCTTTGCTTTTTGTTCTATAAAATCTTTGCTGGGCGTATTCTTTTCCAAATTTATTTTTTATATAATCTTCAGCTCGTTTCAGCGAATCTTTGCTCAAATTTAAAGAATCCGTTCGCATATAAGTAATCAAACCAGTTGAACCTTTGTCTCCTAAATTTACTCCTTCATATAATTGCTGGGCAAGCATCATCGTCTGCTTGGCGCTAAATCCCAATCCATTATTCGCCGACTGCTGCAAAGTGCTTGTGGTAAATGGCGGCAATGGATTTTTTTTCGTTTCTTTTTTAGTTACTTTCTCAACTTTATAATCTGCTTTTTCCAAATCTTTTTCAATTTTTTTCGCCTCGCTTTTACTTTTAATTCCCAATTTTGGAATACTTTTATTATCTATTTTAATTAATCTCGCCTCAAATTTATTTTCTTGAAATTCTTTGCTATCAATTTCCCAATTTCCCAATTTCTTAATTTCTGCTGCGATACTCCAGTATTCTTCTTTTTTAAATTTTCTAATTTCTTCTTCTCTTTCAACAATTAATCTCACCGCCACTGACTGGACTCTTCCCGCTGATAATCCGTATCTGATTTTTTTCCAGAGAAAAGGAGAAAGCTCGTATCCAACCAATCTGTCTAAAATTCTCCGCGCCTGCTGGGCGTCAACTAAATTCATATCTAAATCTCTTGGATTTTTCAACGCTTCCAAAATAGCGTTTTTTGTAATTTCATGAAAAACTATTCGCTGGTAACTGGTAGCTGTTGGCTGTTGGCTGTTGGCAAACAAAATTTGGATGAGATGCCAGGCAATCGCTTCTCCTTCGCGGTCTTCATCACTTGCTAAAATAACTTCATCAGCTTTTTTTGCCAATTTTTTTAATTCGTTTGCCCGTTTTTTGCTTTTGTCGCTGATTTCGTATTCCGGCTTAAAATCATTTTCAATGTCAATTCCCATTTTTTTCTTCGGCAAATCGCGCAAATGCCCGAAAGAAGATTCCACAAAATATCCCTTGTCCAAAAATCGGGAAATTGTTTTTGCTTTTGTCGGTGATTCAACAATAATTAACTTCATAAAAGTAAATACCTCACCTAACCTCTCCTTCGCAAGGAGAAGAACTGTTCTCCCCCTTGCGAAGGGGGAGTTAGAGGGGGTAAGGATTTTTTTCTTTAATTTCAACAAACTTCCCGGCGCATTTTTTACATTTTAAAAGATGTAGAGCAATTGAAAATCTTTTTGACTGGGAAAGTTTTTCCGGAGTTTTCCAATAAGTTTCCAGCAAATCTTCTGTCTGTTGGCAATTAAGAAAAGGAGAATATTTTTTATTTGAATTTTTATTATCTGAATTCATTTATTTAATTTAATTCTAATTGAAGTTTTAATTGATCTTTAATAAGATTTTTCCTTCTCTCATCTATTTTTTTTTCTTTATCTACTATTCTGCCTCTGTTATCAATCATCTGTAATTTTCTAACTTTAGTAAATTCTATCCAAAGCCCGCCAGAAACAGATATATTTTCCTTGCCAGAATTTCTTTGTTCTTTTTCATAATTAAAACACGCTTTTCTAAGTAATTGCACTTTATCATTTTTCAAATTTTTTTTATCTCTAAAATCAAATCTTGAATAAAATTCAATAGTCTTTTCATCATTTGACCGATCTTTTGTTACGCATTTTACCTGGACAATAATAGTTTTTGATTCACCGTATTTATTTTCAAAACGAACGATAAAATCAATTCCATTCATATCTTCTTTTGTTGACGCTTGTTCAATCTCTATTTTTGTTTTTCCCTCTTTAGATATTTCATCAAAAAGATTCATTGCGGCAACCTCGCCTAAAATTCCTGATTTATCTATTTTAAAATTATCTTCCTTGTTATATTTATTATTTCTATCATCTCCATATTTTCTTTCCTTTTGCAACACAGGAAGTTTATTATAAATTGCTTCATATTCTTTCCAAAATTCTTCAATAATTTTTAGATTATTTTGATTTTTATATACAAAATTTCCTATCCAATGCTTCAATTCAATATTTTCTTTAAAAAAATTATTACTTTCTTTATAGTTCGCTCCTTTTTCTATTTCAGCAGCTTTTATGTTCACTAAAGCATTTCCAAAAAAAACTTTAGCTAATAATTCTTCATCAGAATTAGGTTTGTTGATCCTTTCTAAAAATTTATCTTTCGCTTCTTCAACTTTTTCATAAGATAATCTTTTCCCACTATTGAATATTTTTCCCATTTCAGAACAAACTATTTGCATAATTCGGGAAAATTCTTTATCTGGAACATATCCTTCTTTTTCAAAAGATTCAATATCAGAAATTTTATGAATTTCAGTTTCAGGAACTTTAACTTCCTGATATGTTCCAAACCCTTCTACTGGTTGATGTAACATTTCACTCATAATTTTAAAACTTAAAAATTTACCCGTTTGTCATTCCCGCGTAGGCGGGAATCCACTATTAAAATAAACGTTACTATAAGCGTAGATTCCTGCCTTCGCAGGAATGACAGGTAGAAAATTTAGAGTATAATCTTTATACTGGACATTTACTCACCGCTTCAACAATTAATTTTATCGCCGATTCCAAATCTTCCAATCCTATAAGCTCTACCGGCGAATGGATATATCGCGATGGAACAGTCACTACTCCGGTCGGAATTCCTTTTTTGGTTAAATTAATTATTGCCGCGTCAGTCATTCCGCCTTTTGAAACATCCAATTGATATTTAATTTTATTTTTCTTTGCCGTGTTTTTTAGCCACTCAACAATTTTCTCCGGAACAATCACCCCTTGTCCTCCTGCTTCCATAACCGTAATTGCCGCTCCTTTGCCGATTGAAATTTCCGATTCTTTTTTTCCCACTCCCGGACAATCGCCAGCAATAGTTAAATCAACAGCAATCGCTAAATCCGGATCAATATCAAAAGCGCTCGTTCTTGCTCCTTTTAATCCGACTTCTTCCTGAACCGTGCCGACCGCACAGACACACGACTTAATTTTTTTCTTGTTTAATCTTTTCATTACCTCAATTAAAATCACTAAGCCGGCGCGATTGTCAAACGCTTTCCCGGTAACTAAATTATTCGCCAAAATTTTAAAATCGCGGTCAACAGTAATCGGCGAACCGATTTCAACTCCTAATTTTTCCGCGTCTTTTCTGTTTTTCGCGCCGATATCAATAAACA
>DAOWLE010000007.1 GCA_030643545.1 bacterium
ACCGGTTGAAATGACCGGAAAATCGTTACTATAGAATTTACACATTCACCCGTCTGTCATTCCCGCGAAGGCGGGAATCTCCGCCTGCGGCGGATCAGCCGTAGGCTGACACTATTACAACAAATTTTATTACAAGCGTAGATTCCTGCCTTCGCAGGAATGACAAGTAGAAAATATTTTTTAATAAATAAATTTTAACTTTACAATTATGATTTTGAAAAAACTCTTAAAATTTCTTGACGATTTAAAAATTAAATATGAAATCGTTGAGCACAAAACTGTCTATACTGCTTTGGACTCGGCCGAAACCCAGCATATCAAACCGCAGGAAACCGTTAAAACTTTGGTAATGAAAATCACACCGAGCAAAGCCGTCCTGGCTTTAATCCCGGCGAATAAAAATTTAGACAAAATGAAATTCAAAAAAATTGTCAGCGGCTGGGCGAAAAAAGAAAATTTGAAAATCAAGCCGCCTGAATTTGCCAAAGAAGTTTGGATGAAAAAAAATATTCAGGGGAAAATCGGAGCGACTCCCTGCTTTGGCTCTATTTTTAATTTTCCTGTTTTTGTTGACCGTTCGCTCTTCCGAGCAAAAAATCTTTTTGTCAATTCTGGAGATTACAATTACTCAGTAAAGCTTTCTCTGAAAAATTTTGAAAAAACTCTTGGAGAAGTTATTAAGGGAAGTTTTACAAAAAAGAAATAAAATAATACTAATTTAAAACAACATGTCAAATTTTAAAACGCCCAGGTGGTGAAACTGGCAGACACGCAGCGTTCAGGGCGCTGTGGAGGAAACTCCATGTGGGTTCAAGTCCCACCCTGGGCACAAAAAATATCAAAATGTAAATATCAAAAAGTAAAATGACAGATTAAAATCCAAAATTAATTGAATTTAAAAATATTTTTGCATTAAATCATTTTTAATTTTACATTGTCATTTTGATTTTTAAATTTTTAACTTACTATTATGGCAAAAACACGAAAAAAACAAAAAAATCTTCGGATTGTTGCGTTGGGCGGACTGGAAGAAATCGGCCGGAATATGATGCTCTTTGAATACGGCAAAGACATTATTATTATTGATATGGGATTGCAATTTCCCGAAGAGGATATGCCGGGAATTGATTACATAATTCCCAATATCAGTTATCTCAGAGGAAGAGAAAAAAATATCCGCGGCGTGATCATCACTCACGGGCATTACGACCATATTGGCGCGATTCCGCTTTTAATTGACAAGATTGGAAATCCGCCGATTTTTGGCGGTCCATTAACTTGCGGAATTATTGCCCGGCGCCAGGAAGAATTTCCAAATAAAAAAATAAATCTTCGTCCGATTAAAGTTGAAGATGTTTTAAATTTGGGATGCTTTAAAATAGAATTTTTCCGAGTTAATCATAATATCCCCGACACTTTTGGAATAATTATTAGAACTCCGGTTGGAAATTTCGTTCATACCGGCGATTTTAAATTTGATCCCCATCCGGTTGACGACAATCCTGCTGACATCGCAAAAATCGCGCGAATCGGCGATGAAGGAGTGCTCGGGCTTTTTTCCGATTCAACCGACGCTGAAACACCGGGTCATTCAATTTCCGAGAAAACAATCGGCGAAGCGCTTGATTTAGCTTTTCAAAAAGCCAACGGCAGAATTATCGCCACAACTTTTTCTTCTTTAATCAGTAGAATTCAGCAGATTATTACTTTGGCGGAAAAATACGATCGCAAAGTCGCTGTTGACGGTTATAGTATGAAATCAAATATTGAAATCAGTAAAAAACTCGGCTATCTGAAAGTTAAAAAAAATACTTTAATCAGCGCAAAGCAAATTAAAAATTATCCAGAAAAAAATATTGTCATTCTCTGTACTGGCGCGCAAGGAGAAGACAACGCAGTTTTAATGAGAATTATTAACGGCGAGCACCGCCATATTAAAATCCATAAAAAAGACACGGTTGTTTTTTCCTCTTCGGTTATTCCAGGAAACGAAAGAACTGTCCAGGGAATTAAAGATTTGCTCTATCGCCAGGGAGCCAATGTAATTCATTACAAAATGATGGATGTCCACGCCGGGGGCCATGCCCAGCAGGAAGATTTAAAAATGATGATTTATTTAGTCAGGCCCAAGTATTTTATTCCTATTCATGGAAACTATTATATGCGAAAGCTTCACGCCGACTTAGCCGAAAGCGTTAATATAAAATCGGAAAATATTTTTCTCGCCAATAATGGGCAGATGATAAAATTTGATCTCCATGGCAACGGACAATTAACGCAGGAAAAAATTCCTTCTCATTATGTAATGGTTGACGGGCTAGGCGTCGGCGATGTCGGAGAAGTTGTGCTCCGTGACCGGCAGATGATGGCTCGCGACGGAATGTTCACTATTATTATCATTGTTGACAGCAAAGCCGGAAAAATAATCGGCGAACCAGATATTATTTCGCGCGGTTTTATTTATCTTCGGGAATCAAAAGGGCTTTTGGAAGAAACGAAAAAAGAAGTAGCGAAAATTGTCGCTCCAAAACTTAGCCCCGAATATTCGGCGAATTGGAATTATGTCAAATCAACCATCCGCGACAAAATCGGAGAATTTCTTTTCAAAAAAACCCAGCGAAGGCCGATGGTCTTGCCGGTAATTATTGAAGTGTAAAAAAATATGCTTAAAACCATTCACAATCTTAATCTAAAAAACAAAAGAGTTTTTCTTCGGGTTGGATTTGATGTGCCTTTGGGCGATGACGGAAAAATTAACGGGAAAGAGGACTGGCGGATTAGGGCGAATCTGCCAACGATAAAATACTTGCTGAAAGAAAATTGCCGGATAATTTTAGCCACTCACTTAGGACGGCCAAAAGGAAAAATCGTTAAAAATTTATCGGTAGAGCCAATTCAAGAAAAACTTTCTCAAATTTTAAATTTGCCGATAATGATGGTTTCTGATTGCGTTGGTCCGCAAGTAAAAAAAACAGCTGATAAAGTACAGGGAGGTGAAATTTTACTTTTGGAAAATCTCCGTTTTTATCAGGAAGAAGAAGAAAATAATCTGGATTTCGCAAAAAAATTGGCAAGTTTGGCGGAAATTTATATCAATGACGCTTTTTCGGTTTGCCATCGCCAACACGCTTCCATTTGCGCAATCACAAAATTTTTGCCGTCATACGCGGGACTGCTTTTAGAAAAAGAAATTGGCATTTTATCAGAAGCGATTAGCAATCCTAAAAGCCCAGCAACGATTATTATCGGCGGAGCAAAAGCAAAAACCAAAGTGCCGGTGATAGAATATTTATTAGATAAGTTTGATAACATTTTAGTCGGCGGGATAGTGGCAAATGTGATATTAAAAGCAAAAGGAATTGATATTGGAAATTCTTTATTGAGCGATATTGATTTGGATGAAGCCAAAAAAATTAGTTTTAAAGACAATAAGCTGCATATTCCGGTTGACGCGGTTGTCTGTAATGATAAAAATAAAATAATATTATCCGCTATCGGAAGAATTGGTGATAATAAAATTTTGGACATTGGCTCTGAAACTGTAGGAGTGTATTCAAAAATAATTTCAAATTCTAAAACTATAATTTGGAATGGGCCAATGGGAAAATTTGAAGAAGAAAAATATAGCAAAGGAACAAAAAAAATCGCTCAAGCAGTCGCCGAAAGCGCCGCTTATAAAATTGTCGGTGGTGGCGATACAATTTTCGCTCTAAGCCAATTCGGATTAATTGATAAAATAGATTTTGTTTCCACCGGTGGCGGATCAATGCTGGAATTTTTATCCGGAAAAAAACTGCCGGGATTGGAAGCGTTGGAAAATTAAAATTAGAAATTATTATTATGCCAAAATCAAATTTAGAAATTTGGGGAGAAGAAGTCGCTGGAAAAAATAATTTTGTTATTGAAAAGAAAATTTATCAGGGAGAATATTATAGCGCCAGGAAAATCCGAAATGTAATTTTTTCGGGTATTTATAAAAATAATCCGGCGGTATTAAAAGTTTATGATGACCCGCGATTAAGCGATGAAGCGACTTCCCTTGAAAAATTTAATAAACAAAACAAAAGCAAGATTTTAAAAGCACCGAAACTTTTTGCCTGCCAGAAAATTTCAGTCCATAAGGGCTGGCTGATTATGGAAAAACTTTCCAACGGCAAGTTTTTTAAACCACCGTTGGATAAAAATGAAAAGGAAGAATTTTTAAATATTTATTTAGAATACCTCAAAAATTTTCCACTCGCGCCGTTCAGAAAATTAACTTTTATTGAAAATTTACCGGCAAATAAATTTCATCTTTTTAGAATATACCGCTGGTTGGAACTGTCCGATAATAAAGAGGCAGAACAAGTTATTTTAAAAAATAATCAACCGATTTTAATTCCTGACAAATTTATTCCGCGATTTGAAAAAGGATGCGAGATAATATATCATGAATTTCAAAAAAGAAAAATGATTTGGTGCCATGGACATTTTAAACCAAAAGAAATTTTCAAAGTAAAAGATAAGAAGCAATATTATCTTACCGATTTTGCCCATTCAAAAATGTATCCTGAAGGATATGAATTAGCGTTTATTATTTGGGCGGATTGTTTAATGGGAGAAGATTATCATAAAAAATATTCGGAATGGAAAAAAGGAATTGACGAGTGGATGAATATGTTTCAAAAACTAAATAAAGATGTTTTGAAAATAAAAAAATTTTCGGCTTTAATGAGAGCTAGTTTGATTGAAAGAATTTTGGGAACAATCTTAGCGGACATCGCTGCAACCGATCGTCCGAAAGAAGAAAAAAAGAAAAGAATAAAATTATTGTATCAATTATTTGATGAACTAATAAATTAAAAATTTTTCAAATAAAACTTTTGACTTTCTACTTTTAACTTTTGACTTGACATTATGTCTATCGGAATTATCGGCTTGCCTAATGTCGGCAAGTCAACATTATTTAAAGCGCTCACCAAAAAGGAAATTGATATTTCAAATTATCCTTTTTGCACCATTGAGCCGAACACCGGAATTGTTTCAGTGCCGGACGAACGCCTAAAAAAACTGGCGGATTTTTTTCATTCAAAAAAAACCATTCCGGCAGTAATTAAATTTGTTGATATTGCCGGTTTGGTTAAAGGAGCGAACAAAGGAGAGGGCTTGGGCAACCAGTTTTTATCGCACATCAGAGAAGTTGACGCAATTGTCCATATTGTCCGCGTTTTTGAAAAATCAGAAATTGTCCATACAGAAAAAACAATTGATCCGCTTCGCGACATTAAAATCATCAACACTGAATTGATTTTAAAAGATATGGAAACAATTGAAAAACGAATTAGCGATTTAAACAAGGAAATTAAAAGCAACCGCAAAGAAGCGATTGCTGAAAAGGAAATTTTTGAAAAAATCAGGGAAGAGCTTGATGATGGAAAATTAATTATTCAATATCTGAAAGAAAACGCGGAAAAATTAGACGAAAAAGCTTTGTCAATTATTAATCAAATACAATTTTTGACCGCTAAGCCGATAATTTATCTTTTGAATTCAAAAGGCGAAGAATTGCCCAAAGATCTTTTAGCGGAAATTGAAAAACAGAATTTTTCTTATTTAACAATGGACGCAAAAGAAAATCTGGAAATATCAGAACTTTCCCAAGAAGAAAAAAAAGAGTTGGGAATTAAAGAAACGAATTTGAACGATTTGATTAAAAAGTCCTATCAGATTTTAAATTTAATTACTTTTTTTACCACTGGAGAAGACGAGACGCGCGCATGGACGATTAAAAAAGATTCAAAGGCGCCTCAAGCCGGCGGGGCAATCCATTCTGATTTTGAAGAAAAATTTATCAAAGCCGAAGTGATCCAATGGGACAAACTTCTTGAAGCCAATGGATTTCAAAATGCCTTGGCAAAAGGTTTGATTCGTTTTGAAGGAAAAGATTATATTGTTCAAGACGGAGATGTGATTGTCATTAAACATGGACAGTAAAAATTAAAAAAGAAAAGGAATAATCTTTTTTATATTTGTGGATAACTTTTTAAAAAATGCTTGACAAAATAAGAGTGAATATAGTAAGGTTATATTATATTTAAAATTTACCTTCCTGAAATGCTATAATAATTACGGGCAGGTTGTTAAATTAAAAATTAATAAATAAAATAATTGCTGCCCCGCCCTTTTTGCAAAAAGAGCGGGACGCTGTAATTTGTAGTCCCGATAAATCGGGAACAAATTACGCGAAGGGAGGTGATAATTATGTTAAGATTACAAGATGAAAATCCAATGGGTGATGATACCCAACCAGCGGGCGATGACACTCAGCAAGCGCCGCAAGCGGACGAAGAAACTGCTGGAAATGAAGGAGCTGTTGAAGAAGGGGCTGTTAGCGAAGAAGCTACTGAAGAAAAAACAGAAGAAGGAAAGGTAGAAGGAGGAGCAGAAGAAACAAACATATAATTTTGATTTTTAACTCTGCTCCTCTTTCTAAACAAAGCACAGGAGCAGGGATTAAGAATTAAACAAAATAAAAATCAGGGTTAAACCTTGATTTTTATTTTGTTAAAAGATACAATAAGTATAGAAATTAGAAATTTTGTATTATGATAATTTTAGGCATTGAAACATCTTGCGATGAAACGGCGGTAGCAATTTTAAAAATTTCCCGCAATAATTCGGAAATTTTAAGCAACTTTATTTTTTCTCAAATAAAAATACACTGTCCTTTTGGAGGAGTTGTTCCAAAAATTGCCGGACGGGAACATCTTAAAAAAATTATTCCTCTTTTAAATAAAGCGCTTCAGAAAAGTAAAGTTAAACCGAAAGATATTGATCTTATCGCGGTAACCCGCGGACCAGGATTAGCTCCTTCGCTTTTCATCGGAATGAGCGTGGCTAAAACATTATCTTATGTCTGGCAAAAACCGATCGTCGGAGTAAATCATATAGAGGCGCACATATTTGCCAATTTGCTTCCGCAAATTGGCAAAAGTTACAAGTTACAAGTTACAAGTTACAAGAGGATGTTTCCGGCGATTGGTTTAATAGTTTCTGGCGGACATACGCAGTTAATTTTGGCAAGAGATTTTTTAAAATATAAATTGTTGGGCGAGACATTGGACGACGCAGGTGGAGAATGTTTTGACAAAACAGCGAGAATCTTAGGATTAGGTTATCCGGGAGGACCGGCCATCGCCGCTGAAGCGGCAAAGCTGAAAGCCGGAAGCCGAAAGCTGAAAGCAGGATTACCAAGTCCAATGATAAATTCTAAAAATTTTGATTTTAGTTTCTCTGGATTAAAAACAGCTGTTTTATATGATTTTAAAAAGCGTTCAAGCAAAGAAAGAAAGTCAAAAAAATATATTCAGGAAATGTCTTGGGAAATTCAGCAAGCGATTATTGATGTCTTAATTTCTAAAACAATTAAAGCGGCAGAAAAATATCAGGTAAAAACAATTCTGCTCGGTGGCGGCGTGATCGCCAATAAAGAATTGCGAAAACAATTTCGCGCAAAAATTAGAAAAGAAAAATCAAATTATGAATTGAGAATTCCAAGCTTAAAATTCTGCGGCGATAACGCAGCAATGATCGCGCTTCTGGGATTTTATTATTTTAAATCCGGCAAAATTGATCACTGGGAAAATCTAAAAATCAAACCGGATTTAAGATTGGTTTAAAAATATTTTTAAAATTTATTAATATGAAAAATCCTTGGAAAAAATTGAATAGTAAAGTTGTTTATAAAAATCCTTGGATTACAGTTAAGGAAGATAAAGTTATTCAACCAGACGGCAAAAAAGGAATTTACGGCGTAGTTTATTTGTCAGGCGGAGTTGGCATTATTGCTTTAACTCCAAAAAAAGAAATTTATTTAGTTGGCGAATGGCGTTATGCGATAAATAAATTTGTTTGGTCGTTGCCATCTGGGATGGTTGAAAAAAATGAAAAATTTTTAGAAACAGCTAAAAATGAACTTGAGGAAGAAGCGGGAGTTAAAGCAAAAAAATGGAAATGTTTAGGCACAAATTACGAGAGCACTGGTGTTTTAAATCAGAAAATAAAATATTATTTAGCTACTGATTTAACAGAAGTAGGCCAAAAATTAGAAGGAACAGAGAAAGGGATGAAAGTTATAAAAATCCCGCTTAAAAAAGCGGTGGAATTAATTAAGCAAAATAAGATTCTTGATGGATTAGCGATTATTGGAATTTTTAAAGCAATTGAATATTTAAAAAATTAATAAATAAAAACTATGACTAATCAAAAACGAATTTTTAGCGGGGTTCAGCCGACGGGGAATTTACACATCGGAAATTATTTGGGAGCGATTAAAAATTGGCTGGAACTTCAGGAAAAATACCAATGCGTTTTTTGCATTGTTGATTATCACGCTTTGACTGTCAGGCAAAATCCAAAAATATTTCAGAAAAAAATTCTTGAAGTAGCAAAAATTTATTTAGCCGCCGGAATTGATCCAGAAAAATCAATTATTTTTGTCCAGTCAGATGTGCTGCAACATACGGAATTAACCTGGATTTTAAATACTCTAACTAAAATTCCAGAATTAAATAGAATGACGCAATTTAAAGAAAAATCAGAAAGGTTTGAAAAAAATGTTAATGTCGGACTTTTTGACTATCCTGTTCTAATGGCCGCGGATATTTTACTTTACCAGACAGATATCGTTCCGGTCGGCGATGACCAAACCCAGCATATTGAACTGACTAAAATTTTAGCCAAGAGATTTAATAAAATTTACGGGCCGGTTTTTAAAATTCCAGAAGGTTTGATAAAAAAAGAAGGAGCAAGAATAATGGCACTTGATAATCCGATGAAAAAAATGAGTAAGTCATCAACGAATCCGGCAAATTATTTGGCTTTAACTGACTCGCCGGAAATAATCAGAAAAAAAATAAAATCAGCGGTTACTGATTCTGGAAAAGAAATTAAATTAGATTTGCAAAAACCAGCTGTTTCTAATTTATTGATGATTTATCATTTGCTTTCCCAGCAACCGATTCAAGAAATAGAAAAAAAATATCAAAGTAAAGGATATGCTGAATTTAAAAGCGGCTTGGCTGAAATTATCGTTGAATTTTTGAAACCGTTTCAGGAGAAATTTCAAGAATTAGGAAAAAATGAGGATTATGTTAAAAATGTTTTATCAGAAGGCGCTGAAAAAGCTCAAGCGCTCGCTGAAGAAACAATGAAAAAAGTCAGAAAAAAAATCGGACTGATAAATTAAGCTAAAGAAAAATTAAAGAATAAAAAAAACCGCTTTAAATCCAGCGGTTTTTTTATAAAAGTTTCAAGTTCTCCGCCTACGGCGGATCCGCCGCAGGCGGACAAATTTTACACTTTCATTAATTCTTTAAATTCATCTTTTTCAATTACTTCCTTTTTAATTAACACCTCGGCGATTTGGGTTAATTTTTCTTTTTTTTCGGTTAAAATCTTTTCCGCTTTTTGATAAGCGTCATTAAGCAAACGCGACACTTCTTGATCAATTTTTTTTGCCGAATCTTCGCTGTATTGATTTCTGTCAATTAAATCCCGTCCCAAGAAAACCATATCAAAATCTTCCGCATAACTCACCGGACCGATTTCTTCACTCATTCCATATTCAGTGACTAATTTTCGCGCCAAGCCGCTTGCTTCTTTTAAATCATTGCTCGCACCGGTAGTAATGTCTTTGAAAATTAATTTTTCCGCGGCATACCCTCCCATTAAAACAACTAATTCATCTAAAAATTCTAATCGGCTGCGAAGCCGTTTTTCCGCAATAGGAAGTTTTAAAGTATAGCCGGCTGCCCGGCCTCTGGCAATAATAGAAATTTTATGGACTGGATCAGTATGCAAAAGCAATGCCGCGGCTAAAGCGTGTCCGGCTTCATGATAAGCGGCGATTTTCTTTTCTTCTTTTGAAAGAATATGGCTTTTTCTTTCCGGGCCTAAAAGAACTTTTTCCACTGCTTCAAAAATTTCTTTATTGCCGATAATTTTTTTATTATATCGTGCGGCTAATATAGCCGCTTCGTTAATAAGATTTGCTAAATCAGCGCCTGAAAAACCAGGAGTTCTTTCGGCTACTCTTTTCAAATTTACTCCTTTAGCCAAGGGTTTTCCAATAGAATGAATTTTTAAAATTTCTTCCCGCTCTTTAATGTCAGGTATATCTAAAATAATCCGACGGTCAAAACGGCCGGGACGCAAAAGCGCCGGATCTAAAACATCAGGCCTGTTGGTCGCTGAAATAACAATCACTCCAACATCAGGCTCAAATCCGTCCATCTCAACTAAAATTTGATTTAAGGTTTGTTCTCTTTCATCATGGCCTCCGCCTAAACCGGTCCCGCGATGCCTGCCGATAGCGTCTAATTCATCAATAAATAATATTGCCGGCGCGTTTTTTTTGGCGGTGCGAAAAGTGTCCCGAACGCGAGAAGCGCCGACTCCGACAAACATTTCCACAAATTCCGAGCCGGAAATATTAAAAAATGGAACTTTCGCTTCATTAGCAACAGCTCTGGCTAAAAGAGTTTTCCCAGTTCCCGGAGCTCCTATTAACAAAACTCCTTTTGGAATTTTTGCTCCAAGATCAGTAAATTTTTTTGGATGGCGTAAAAACTCAACCACTTCTTGAAGTTCTTCTTTTGCTTCTTTTAATCCGGCAACATCTTTAAATGTAATTTTCTTTTCTTTTTTTTGCTCGTCTGGCTTAATCATTCGCGCCAAAGAACGGCCAAAACCCATTGCTTGTGTGTTGGCTTTTTGCGCCCGGGAAAGCATCAGCCAGAAAAATCCGATGATTAGAAAAAAGGGCAGAAAAATCGGAAGAACTGATCCCAAAAGAATATCCCGACCGGACATTTCCTTAATTTCAATATTAACCTTATCAAGCTTTTCCGCTTCCACGCCGTAATTTTTCAGTGTCTCGCCCAAAGAAACTCCTCCCTCTTTTAAAGATTCCTGACTTTTTCCATCTTCGTTTTTCAGCTTGATTTTCAAGCGATCCCCTTCAATTCCAATCAATTCCACTTTTTCCTGATTAATTTCCGCAACCAATTGGGAAAGGGAAATTTTTTCCGGCTTTTCCATAGGATTGCTATACAAAGTAAAAACGCTGGAAATAATCAGAAGAAACAAAAAAGCCAGCCCTAAATTTTTTATTAAATTTTTTATCGATTTTTTCATTTTTTTCATTAGGTTTATCTTACTACATTTTCTCAATTATGGCAAATTTTTTGAAAAAATAAAAAGGGTTATTCAATCCTTTTTATTTTTGCTTAATATTTATAAATTTTATTTCTTTTTTGTCAGTTCGTCATAAATCGGCAGAGTGATATAAAAAGTAGTTCCTCCGGTTCCTGATTCAAAACATATTTTCCCCTTATGCCGTTCAATAATATTTTTAACAATAAAAAGTCCCAGACCAGAACCTTCGGTCTGCATTTTGATAACATTGCTTCCGCGATAAAATTTTGTAAAAATACGGTTTTGTTCGGATGTCGGTATGCCCACTCCAGAATCAGAAATTTTTATTTGAATTTTATCTTGTTCAAATTTTGCCTCCAAAGTTACTGCTCCGCCAGCTGGAGTATATCTTATAGCGTTATCTAAAAGATTATGAATGGCAATTCTTATTTTAGCGGAATCCATTCTGACTTTCGGCAAAGGACCAGTCGGCAATTGAAAAGAAAATTTGATATTTCTTTCTCTAATTTGTTTAGACAACAAATCAATAGTTTCTTGAATTATTTTTTCTAAAGATGAAAGCGAAAATTCATAAAGAAATCTTCCTTCTTCAATCCGCGAAACATTAAGCAAATCATTAATTAGTTTAATCATCCGCTCATTAATATTGTAAGCCCGCTCTAAAAATTCTTTTTGCTCCACGGTCACCTCTCCTATATCTCCGTCCAAGAACATTTTTAGAGTCCATTTAATTGCGGAAAGCGGCGTCCTTAATTGATGAGCGGTAATTGAAATAAACTCTGATTTCATTTTGCTTATTGTCTTTTCGCGGGTAATATCATGGAAAATTTCCATAAAACCGTAAACTTCCCCGTCTTTGTTTAAAATAGGCACGGAAATTACTTCTAAAATAATTTCTTCCGGAGCAAATAATTTTACCTCATTTATTATCGGCTCGCCAGTCCTTTTCAAACGCGAGACAGAAATTGGAAATAAAATAACTTTTGATAAATTTCTGAAAGAAGGAATGTTTGCCAATTCATCAGTTACTTGCAGATTAAGAATATCGCGGGATTTAATGCCAAGCATCTTTTCCGCTTTCGGGTTCACCATAACTATTTTATTTTCATTGTTTAAAACAATTAAGCCGTCAGTCAGATTATTGATAATTGAAGAAACTTTATCCTGTTCTTTTATATGCAGATGCTTTTCTTTTTTAATGGCGTCAGCCATTTTATTAAACGCCAAACCTAACTCATTTATTTCTTCCAAAGGAGGTTTTTTAAAATTAAATTCAAAATTTTCAGAAGGATTTTCCTGAATTTTTTTGGATATTTTTTTAAGCGGACGGCTAATGCTTCTAGTGAACAAAACTCCGGCAGTAATCGCTAAAAATAACACGCCGACAATAATTATTTCTATTTGAATTTTAATTGTTTCGCGAGCGGAATAAAAATCCCGTCCGGATCCGGCAATCATTTCCTGATAAGGCAGATATTTGTCAATAATTGATTCATAAGAGCCGACAATTAAAAAACCGACAAGAATAACCGGCGTCACGCTTAGAATAATAAAGGTAATTAGTATTTTAGAAAGAAATTTCATTTTTGTTTTTTATTTTATACAGTTTCCAAGAGTTCAACTCCTGGAACTCCAGGAGTTGAACTCTTGGAATTCACAAAAGTGAATTCTGGATATTTTTTTGATTTTGGTTTTCCGAATCTGGAAATGATTCTTTAATCTCAGGCAGCCGTTTTAACAAGCTATAGAAATTAAATTTTTCAAAAACTTTTGATATTTCTTTAAAATCAAAAGTTCCCCACGGATTTTCTTTTAATTTAAAATCCAATGGAACATCGCGCTTGATTGTTCCTAAAAATTTGCTGAAAAACGCCTGGTCTTTATATTTCAATATTTTTTCAATTATTCTGGGGCGAAGAAACGGAAATTTTTCCGGAGAAAAATTTTCTGCTTCCACTTTTTGGTAAAGATTTTCCAAAGTTCCAAATTCTTTCAGAATTAAAGCAGCTGTTTTTTCTCCAATGCCGGGCACTCCTGGAATATTATCCGAGGGATCACCCCTCAGTCCTTTGAAGTCAGCTAATTGCTTTGGCTCAAGCCCATAGCGCTGAATAACTTTTTCTTTATCGTAAATAATCGTGTCCTTTATCCCCTTTCTTAAAGTATAAACAATTGTTGAATGATTGACAAGTTGAAGCGTGTCCAAATCTCCAGAAACAATAATATTTTTAATCGTTGGAATTTCTTCCAATGATTTTTTTGCCATTGTCCCGATTATATCATCGGCCTCAAATCCTTGTTTTTCAATAATCGGAATTTTAAAAATATGAAGGATATCCTTAACCACAGGAATTTGTTTGTAAAATTCATCCGGCGGTTTAACTCGTCCCGCTTTATATTCCGCGTATTCTTTATCGCGAAAAGTCGGACCCGGCAGATCAAAAGAACAGATAACATAATCCGGCTTCATTTCTTTTAAAACTTTAAAAAGCACCAAAAGAAATCCGTAAACTGCGTTGACAACTTCGCCTTTTCCGTCGGACAAAGAAGGCAAAGCATGATAAGCCCGATGCAATAAAGCGTTGGAATCAATTAAAATTAATTTTTTTTCATTTGTCATAAATTTTTTCTAATCTGGCAAATTTTTCCCCTCCAATTCTTTCCACAAAGAATCAAACATAAATTTAAAAACTTGGAACAATGCTTTGTTCTCTATAATTATACCACTGATTGGTTCTTTAAGAAAGATTAAGGCGATTTTGTCAGAGTAAATATAAATAGGAGTGTTGAGATCAATTGTTTCTGGCAGAAAACGAAATTCTCGAAAATCTCCTCCCTGTTTCCATTCTTTGATAACTTCCGGATGCTGATCAGAAATAATATGAACTTTAGTGCCGAATTGCCGCCGCTTATCAATAACATCCTTAGTGAAACGTTTTAAGCCAAGCGCGTTATAAATTTTTCCAGAAGCGATAATCCAGCCATTTTGTTTTAAAGACGCTTCCACAAAATCATCAAGAATATTCCAAACGCCTTCTTTTCCTTCATAATATCTGATGGTCGGAACAAGAGTGTCTTTTTTGGTCAAAGATTTTAATTTTGGCAAAGCGCTTTTTAATTCCTTTTGTTTTTCATCAATTTTTTCTTTTTCATTTTCAAGAAGTTTTAAAAGTTTTTCCGGATTTTGCATTGAAAAAATCTTTTTCTTTTTCTGAACGCTCAAAGAAACTAATCCTAACTCTTTTAATTTTTCCAAAATAACATAAGTGGTCGGTCTTTTGATTCCAGATTTTTTGGCAAGTTCGGTAATTGAACCTTTGCCCAATTTCAAAGCGGCAAGATAAACATCTATTTCTTTATTAGAAAAATTTAATTGTTTTAAAATTTGCCGCATTGAAATAGTATTAAATATCAAACACTTAACTCAACTCTCGTTCTGTTTTTTTTATTTCCAAAACTGCTTTAAAAATCATCACATCTCAACATAAGCATTTTTAATTCCATCTTTCATTTTTAATCCTAACTTTGACACGACCTTTTTTATCTTTTCTTTCGCTTCTTTATCTGTAGTTCTTACTTCTATAAAATCACCAATTTTAATTTCTCCGCCATTTTCTATTTTAGAAACAGAATCAAGAGAAAACACAATTCCGTCCAATTGATAAAGTGTCCTGTTTTTTTTAATTATTTTCATCTCATCTCCATAAAAAGGTAAAAATTTATCTTTTATTTTCTCGTTTATTTTAAATTCAAATTTTGGTCTTTCTCTAAACTCCGATTCAGGATTTTTGGGTCCCTTGTAGGTTAATATTGTGTCCTTTCCTTCTTCTCTAATTCTCACAATCTCTTCCGTTTCTGCTAAATCTCTATCTCTGGGATTATAATAATAATCAATTTGCTTCACAGAATTTAATCTTTCTGCGCCAATTTTTCTTAAAACTTCACTATCTATACTGCCTTCAAATTTCATTTGAACTTCATGCATACCTGATCTTTCTGCTTCTATTTCAGGGTTGTATTCATTGTTAATAATAAAATCAGCGTTTTTTTTAGTATCTTCAATATATTTTTCATGCATTGGTTCAATAATTTCCGCAAAATATTTTATAATATCGTCTGGTTTTTGTCCTCTTTCTACAACATCGCGTAACAATCTTCTAATCATTCTACCGTGAGTGCCAATATCGACAAATGTTTTGACATCGCCTATTTTCTCTAAACTATCGTGTAAAGCAAATAATCCTTCTACAATGATAATTTTTTGCGGTTGTAATTCGCCAATAGTTTCCGGAGGATTATCGCCAAAATCATACTTTAATTCTGGAATTAGTTTACCCTCTTTTAATTGTTGAAGATGCTTTTTGTACAAATTAATGTCTATCGCTTCTGGCTGGTCAAAATTTAAATCATTTTTTCTCGTATAATTGCCACCACGATAATAATTATCCATTGAAAAAATAATAGCATCATTACTAAATTTCTCTTTTACTTGTTCAGCAACTTTGCTTGTTTTGCCTGAAGCCGATCCTCCCGCCACTTCAACGATAATTGTTCCTTCTGTTTGAACCATTTTTTCTTCAATCTTCTCTATTAATTTTCCAACTCCCTCCTCAAGCTCATATTTAGGAATATCTAAATCTTCTTTGTTCTTTTGCAAACTATCAATATTTTCTTGACCCTTTTCTCTTTCAGGAATTCCGCGCAAAGCTAAATTTTGGTTTTTATATCGTTCATCGCCAGTAAGATCTTCATCAAACCAATCAGGAGGAACAAAATTTTTACTGTCTTCTTCGTTTTCAAATTCTACTTCTATTGTAAGATGCCCTTCTAAATCATTTTTAAAAACATCTAAATCTATAATCACTTTCTTTTTTGCGCCTTGTTCATCTTGATATTCATAGGGTATTTTATAGCGAGTTTTTTCTATTCCTTTTCCAATTTTTTCTTTCCAAAGATTATTAAACACTTCCTCGGGAAGTTCCATTTTTGGCGATTCAAACCTTACCTCTCCGCCACCGCTTTTTATTTGTTGATAATATTTTTCTTCTCCATCTTTTTGCTCTTTCCGAATTCTTATCTCTGTTCCATCTTTAGTAATAGTTGTATACCCCTGCTTAATTTCTTTCTGCGGAAATTCTTTTAAATTTTCAGGCAATTTCTCAATTAAAAATTTTCTTTCAATTTCCATATTTTCCCGTTCTGGACTTATTTCTGATTCAATGTCTTTTTGTTCTAATACCCCTGAACTAATTTCTTGAAATCTTTTCATAATATTTAGTTAAAAAAAATAAAAAATGCCTTAAGCTATTTACTAATCTATTTCTATTTTAACTTTTGGCAACAAATTTGTCAATTAGCTTTTGTCAACAACCTTTCAATTTTGTCAACACCCTTTGACAACAATTCAATATAAAATAATGGCTATGAGTAGCCATTATTTTTATACTTGTAAAAATCCTATTATTTTCTATCAAAAGCCCTTGACAAAATTTGGAATTTGTGGTATGATAGAGTATTCAAGATGAAATGATAATTTTATCTTGACTTCCAAGAATTCTTGGAAGAAAAATAGTTCTTTTAAAAAAATAGGAGGGAAATTGCAGGCGGCTGAATGGTTAGTAAAAATTACTAATCATTCAATCGCCTGCAGTAAAAACGATACAGCAATTCAAGCGAGGGGAAAATTATGCCCAAAAAGCAGGTGATGAAAAAGGATGTGGTAAATTATGGAAACATATGATAAGTATGTCAAGATGAGAAAAGAGATAGCGGATAAGACAAACAGAGGACCGTTGCTTTTTCCGAGGGAGCGGTTTACAGAAAAAATAGAAAGAAGTTTTCCTGAAAAAACAAAGTATCATTCGTATGATTTTATGAAGGATCGATTTCTTGGTGCTGTAAAAGCTTTCAAAGGAAATCTTTTCGGTTGGAATATACGTTTTATAAATTTCCAACATTCTCAGGACAGAATGGCAGCGTACGGATTTTTCAATGATATGAGACATTACATAAGCCCCGTAAGAATGAGCACGACGCTCCAAGTGAAAGATCTTTTGCCAGAGGAGACAGCTGAAGAAATCCTAAAAAATTATCTCTGCTTTGAGATAAGAGGAAACCTGACACCAGATCCAACTAATGTTGGTTATAGAGTTCTCGCTCACTTAGTAATAGATCTTAGACCTACAAAGGAACAAGAACTATTCTTTGAAGCGAAAGCGATTGTCAACTTAGACGGATCGGGGAATGCTCTGACCAACAAAGAATACAATAGTTCAGAAGTTTTCAAGGAGATAATTAGGGAAATCTTAAATCTTCTTAGGCTCTCAACATTCGTGGAAATACAACAGGGCAGCAGAGGATATTCTTTTTTGGGTAAAACAAAAATTGAGTAAACTCACTCAACTCTCGCAATAAAATTTAAAAAGGGCATTGAAAGTTCGCACTCAAACTTTCCTTGCCCTTCTTTTTTTTATTTCAAAAAAGCCCCTTGAAACAGAGGCAAAAAAATATTTGTAAAAACCGTTGAACTATTTTAAATACTTTCTTCCCTTCAATTCTTCCGGCAAATATTCCTGCTCTTCCTTATAACCAAAATCCGGACCATACTTATATCCTTTGCCATACCCCAAATTTTTCATTAATGCGGTTGACGCATTCCTAATATGCAAAGGCACAGGCAAATTGCCATACTCTTTAACATCTTGAGCCGTTTTTTCATAAGCCGTGTACAAATCATTTGACTTTTTGCATTTTGCCATATAGACCACGGCTTGAGCCAAAATAACATTGCATTCCGGCATACCAATAAAATGGCAGGCCTGATAACAGGCAACGGCCTGCTCCAACGCTCGTGAGTTAGCCAAGCCAATATCTTCAGACGCAAATCGCACTAACCTCCGGGCAATATATAAAGGTTCCTCGCCTGCTTCCAGCATCCTGGCCAACCAGTACAAAGCCGCGTCCGCATCAAATCCGCGCATTGATTTATGTAAAGCGGATATAATATTGTAATGTTCTTCTCCATCTTTATCATAAAGTAAATGTGATTTTTGAAAAGCTTCTTTTATTATTTTAACCGTAATTATTTTGCTTATAGAGCTAGCATATTCCAAAACATTTAAAGCTATCCGCGCATCGCCATTGCTCATCTGCGCCAAAACATCAACAACATTTTTATCCGCCTTAACTTTCAATTTTCCTATCCCTTTCTCCTTGTCCTGCAATGCTTTTTTAATTATATCAACAATATGTTCTTTGGTTAATTGTTTTAAAACAAAAACCCGACAACGCGACAGCAATGCTCCGCGCACTTCAAAACTGGGATTTTCCGTAGTAGCGCCGATTAAAGTTATAATTCCCTGTTCCACATGCGGCAAAAGCGCGTCCTGTTGCGTCTTGTTCCAGCGATGAATTTCATCAATAAATAAAATTGTTTTCTTATCTTTAATCTCATTTTCTCTGGCTTTTTTAACCACCTCTTTTAATGCTCTAATCCCGCTGGCTACAGCGCTAAACTGCATAAATTCTGATTTGGTCTGCTTGGCAATAATAAAAGCCAAAGTTGTTTTGCCGCTTCCCGGCGGTCCCCAAAAAATCATTGACGGCAATTGGTCGCTTGTAATCGCCTGCCTCAATAATCTTCCTTTGCCAATTATTTCATCCTGGCCTAAAAAATCTTCCAGCTTTTCAGGACGCATTCTATCAGCAAGAGGCGTATTTTTAACCTGTTTATTCATAATACTATAATAAAAAAAAATAAGATTTAGAAATTCTGTGAGTAAGTTTTTTTCTTTGCCTTTTTTTATTTCAAAAATTACACTCCAAATAATTTTTCTGCGTTTTGGGTTGTCGCTTTTTCTATTTCCTGAAAACTCATTTTTTTAATCTCGGCGATTTTTTGAACAGTATGTTTTACAAAAACCGGCTCATTACGATTTGTTTTTGCAAATTGAACGCCCGCCTTCGTTCTTTCAAAACTTTGGCGAGGCAAGCCCGCCTTTAATTTTTCAGAACTTTGGCGAGGCAAGCCCGCCTTTAATTTTTCAGAACTTTGGCGAGGCAAGCCCGCCTTCGTTCTTTCAAAACTTTGGCGAGGCAAGCCCGCCTTTAATTTTTCAGAACTTTGGCGAGGCAAGGGCGTTAAAAACGGGCAGTCGGTTTCAATTAAAATTCTGTCCAATGGAATTTTTTTTATTATCTCATCTAAATTCATTTTAAAAATAATTCCGCCAAAACCCAGATAAAATCCCATTTTCAAATATTCTTTCGCTTGCTGATAATTGCCTGTAAAACAATGAATTACCGCGCGATGGCAGGCGGGAAACTTTTTGATAATTTCCAAAAGATCACTATGCGCCATTCGGCAATGAAAAATTATCGGCAAATTTAATTCTCGCGCCAATTCAATTTGCGCTTTTAAAATTTCTTTCTGTAAATTTTGAATTTCAAATTGGACTTTCAACTTTTGACTTTCAACTTTTGACTTATTATTGTAGTCCAAACCAATTTCACCAATAGCAACAACTTTTTCATTTTCCGCCATTTTTTTTAATTCATTTATTGTTTGTTCTCTGTTTATTGTTTTCTGTTCATTAATTTCTCCCGGGTGAATTCCAATTGCGGCAAAAATATTTTCATAACGATTGGATAGTTTAATTGAATTTTTACTCGTTTTTAAATCACAACCGACATTAATTATTTTTTTTACTCCATTTGAAAAAGCCCGCTCAATTGTTTCTTTACGGTCTTTATCAAATTCTTTAAAATCCAAATGAGCGTGAGTATCAATTAGCATAAGATTTATGATTTATGATTTAAGAATTCTTGAATCGTAATTCGTAAATCGTAAATCATCTTTTATATTCTCGGAAAAAGCGCTTCTCCTTTTTCAACTTTAATATCCGGCAAAATTTCCTCCCATTCTTTTATTTTTCCAAAGTTTTTTCCTTTTTGCAATTTTTCTTTTTCAATTTTTAAAATTCCTAATTGTTCAAAAATTTTATCCGCGGTTTCCGGCATAAACGGCAAAATCCTCCAGGCAATCTGGCGAAGAGATTCCAAAAGATTACAGATTACTTCTGCTTTTTTCTTTTCGTCTTTTATCTCCCACGGTTTTTCTTTTTCAATATATTTATCGCAAAAACCGATAAATTTCCAGACAACATTCAGAACCTCGCTTAATTTAAGTTTTTCAAAATTTTCTTCATAATCATCCCACGATTCT
>DAOWLE010000013.1 GCA_030643545.1 bacterium
CATTAAAAATATCCAGACCAGCGAATGGTTCAATAATATTAATACCTTTTTCTTTTGCCAAATCTTCTAAATCTGAAACTAATTTAAGATTTTTTTCCAATTTATTTTCTAAATTTATATCAGAAATATTATTTTTAATTTTCGAGTTAATATCTTCGGCATGTTCCCATGGTAAATGCATTATTAAATTATTCACCTCCATTTTTTCAAGAACTACCTGTAATCCGCCCGAATGATCTTCGTCTGGGTGTGAAGATATGACACAATATACTTTATTAGTTTTATAATATTCATTGATATGATCAACTAATTCGTCTGCTGTATTCTTAAAACCACCGTCAATAATAAAAATTTTTTGATCTTTAGAAATTGGGTCAATAATTCTAAAGGTAATACGATCTCCGCTTTTTTCACCATTTCCAACTGGCAAAAAATCTATTTGAAAAGCCATATGTTTTTATTTAAGTTAATTAATATTTTTTAATTTTCCCAACCACCTTACCTTGAATCTGTAAATCTTCAAAAATATAAAGTGGCTTGTGAATTGGATTAGTTGATTTTGGTTCTAAAGAAACGCGACCATTTTCTTGTTTTAAAATTTTAATTGTAGCTTCATCACCAATCAGCGCTACAACCTCATCGCCCGAATCAGCAATTGATTGCTTTTTTATTAAAATCAAATCGCCGTCATTAATTTTCGTCTTAGATATGTCCATACTATCGCCAATTGCTCTAAGAAAAAAATATTCTTTAGGATTGCCTTTAATTTCATAAGGAATATAAGCTTCAATATTCTCTATCGCTAAGATAGGTTTTCCACAGGAAACCATTCCAACTAATGGAATGTTATGCTTTTTTTGAAATATTTTTTTTACTTTCAAACCTCTCTGTTGATATTTGTTAGACGATAAAAATCCTTTTTTCTTTAATGCATCCGTGTGCCTTTGAACTGCGCTAATACTATTGTATTTTAGATATTCTTTTATTTCTCGCAGTGCTGGAGAATAGCCGTTTTTTAAAGTCAATTCATTTATGGCTGAAAGTACCTCTTTTTGTCTATTTGTTAATTTCATAAAGTGTGTTATTATGTATATATAAATATTAACGCATATAGCGTAAGTTGTCAAGAGTATTTTTCTTTTCACGTTATTTTAAATATGCTATAATAATATTATGAACGCAATAATAAAAAAACAAACATTAGGACAATTTTTTACAAAAAATGATTTTTGGCTTAAAGATCATATCCTTAATTTTATAAAATCAACCAAAGCAACCATTGTCTTTGATCCATTTGCTGGCAGCGGTGACTTGTTAAAAGTGGCTAAAAAAATAGGTTTTAAAAAAACAACAGGTTTAGATATTGATAAATCATTAAATTGGAAGATAAATGATAGCTTATTATCAATCCCAAAAATAAAAAATTCAATTATAATAACCAATCCACCTTATTTAACAAATTATAGTGCTAAAAGAAAAAATATATATAATTCAGTAAAAAAATATTTTGAAATTTGTAAATATGATGATATTTATCAACTAGCAATTGAGCAATGTTTAAATAATGATTTTGGAATAATGATTATTCCAGAAACTTTTATTAATTCAAAATTTCCCAAGCATAGATTAACAAGCATAACGATAATTGAAGATCAATTATTTAATGATACAGAAAATCCAGTTTGCGTAATATGTTACAACAATAAAAATAAAACTTACGATGAAATTAAAATGTATAAAAATGATAAGATGTTGGGTAATTTAGAGTATTTTGAAAAAATGAGACGAACACCGCAAAAAAATATTTATATTAAATTTAACTCACCAAAAGGACAAATAGCGCTAAGAGCGGTTGACACCACAGATCCAGCAAGACCAATATCTTTTATGAAACCTGAAGAAATTGACTATGATTTGTCTGACATAAAACAAAGCTCAAGGTTGATTACGGTTATTGAATTGAATACTAAAAAAGAAGTAACTGAAAAAATAATAAAATTTAGTAATGACCTACTTTTTAATTTTAGAAAAAAAACCAACGATGTTTTATTATCTCCTTTTAAAGGCAATAAAAAAAACGGAGAAAGAAGAAGGCGTTTAGATTATTTGACCGCAAGAGCAATTTTAGAAAATGCTTATGAAATGGCACATCCAAATATAAGATTATTTTAATTTAATATCATTATGCCAAGAATTAACAATTTAAAATTATTAGAATTTTCACTAGAAAATCTTGAGCCAATTATTGATGATTTTTATTTGAAAAGCGGTGATTTAATTATCTCTAAAGATCCCCAAAAGCCAACTGTTTTAATGCAACAAAATGTAAATTTGCTTGAAAGCATCTCTGCTTATAGTTTCGCCAAAAAAACTAAAAGTTCAGTAACTGTAAGAATGGCTCTTAAAAAAATATTAAAAATTATCAAAAGTAAAAATATAAATTATTCTGAGTTTGTGTCATTTTGGTCTGTCGTTGATATATCTTACAGCATTTTTTGTAAAATGACCAACAAAGAACAATTTAGAATCCTAAAAAATATTACAGAGAAATATGTTGAATTACGACACAACATATATTCAACTTATGGATATACTCCAACTACGTTACAAGCAAGTAAAGACGCTAAAGCTCATAAGGAAAGCGGAAGTCTCGGTATTTATAAAGTTTCAAAAATACTAAATTCTCACAATTTTAAAAAAACAAATAATGAATCAATTAAAAAATTTATATCTGGAAAGAAAAAATATATTGAATCAGACAAAAAAGGAAAAAAACTTTTTAAAGATTTGTTAGAATATTACAAAATTGATTTTAAGTGGAGCTCGAAAAAAGAAAATAAAATGCCAGATTTTTTAATTAGGTATAAAGATGATATTTATATCGTTGAGCACAAGCATATGAAAGAAGGTGGTGGCGGACAAGATAAACAGATTAATGAAATAATATCTTTTATTAGTCACAGTGAGAATAATAAGAAAATTCATTATATTTCATTTTTAGATGGAATTTATTTTAATCTTTTTGCGAATAAAATATTAAATAAAGGTAAGATATCAAATCAACTAAATAATATAAAGAAAAATCTAAAAAACAATGAACGAAATTATTTTATAAATACAGCAGGATTTAAAAAGTTATTAAAAAAATTGTAATTTTGAACTTTGAATATTTACTTCCTTAATCCTTTTTGCCATTCCTTCTAAAAACATAAAAAACAATTTTATTAATTCCAAACTTGCTTGTTTTTAAACTATGTCTAAAAATACAAGAAATTTTACAAATTATGAGATGGATATTGCGTTCTAAAATTCATAAAGCAACAGTTACTGAAGCTAACTTAGATTATATTGGCAGTATTGTTATTGATGAAGAATTAGTTAAGAAAGTCGGTTTGCGATCCGGTGAAAAAGTTTTAGTAGTGGATAATACAAATGGCGCAAGATTGGAAACTTATGTCGTTATCGGTAAAAAAAGTTCAGGTGCGATTTGTATAAATGGCGCTGCCACTCATTTGATAAAAACTGGCGATGAAATTATCATTATGGGTTTTGAATTAACTGATAAATTAATTAAGGCAAAAAATATTCTTGTTGATAAAAATAATAAATTCGTGAAATTTCTATAAATTAATCCATTTGCGTTTTTTTGTTCTGCTTTATTTTGCTAAACAACACATTAAAAAAATCGTCTCAAGAGACGATTTTTTAATTTATAAAAACCCAAAAAGCGATTATTCTGCCTGTGGATAACTATGACTTGACTTATATGTTAGAATAATCTAACATAAAGTTAGATGTGGATAACATAAAGGTCGATAACACATCATAATTTCAATAAATAACAAATAAGAGAAAGTTAAAAATATGAAAAATATAATTTGGTATTTAGGTTTTTTATCTCTTTTGAGCTTATTGTATTTTGTTGAAGGAAAAATAGGTTTTCTCGGTTTTTTTGGATTTATTTCATACTTTTCAATATATAAGATGAGCGATGAAAGAATGGAAAAAAATATCGGTAAAGCGACAAGGAACGCTTTTATGTATACGATATATTTTGGATCTGCAACAATTGCGTATGGATATTTAACAAAAAATATTGAATTGCTTATTCCGGCATTCGTAGTTCTTCTTGGAGGGGCTTTAATAATTTGCCTCTTTTCCTTATTTTATTATGATAAAATAGATAAAAAATGAAAAATAGAATAAAAGAATTCAGGGCAAAATATAATTTGACTCAGGAGGATTTGGCGAAAAAAGTCGGCGCAAGAAGAGAGACAATTGTATTTTTAGAAAAGGGGAAATATAATCCCTCTCTTAATCTTGCTTACGAAGTGTCTAAAGCGCTGAAAACCACAGTTGATGAATTATTTATTTTTTGATTAATAAAAATTTATGCGGGAAAATATTACTGGTTAAAATACCAATCCAAAACTTCTTTTGCCACAGGGAGAGCCGCGTAATGGCCTTCGCCGCCTTCTTCAACTAAAACAACCAAAGCGATTTCCGGATTTTCATAAGGCGCGTAGCAAGTGAACCAGGAATGAGTTTTGTTTTCCGAACCGAACTGGGCGGTTCCGGTTTTACCGGCTGATTTGAAATTCAGAGAAGACAGCGAGCGCGCCGAGCCGGAAATGACCGCCTGGCGCATTCCTTTCTGGACAGTTTGGATATTTTCCAGACCGATAAAATTCTGGCGGATAATTTTCGGCTGAATATCCCGGATTAAATTATTCTCGCTATCAACTATTTTATCAACCGTTTGCGGCTGGTATAAAATTCCATCATTGGCGATAGTCGCCGTTAAAAGAGCAATTTGCAAAGGAGTCGCTAAAATATCTCCCTGTCCGATTGACAAATGATAAGTGTCGCCGACATACCAAGATTCTTCTTTCGTTTCTTTTTTCCATTTCTTATCTGGAATTAAGCCGGAAATTTCGCCGGGCAAATCAATTCCCAGAATATCTCCAAGACCGAAAAGATTAGCGTATTTTTTAATTCGTTTAACTCCAAGCCCTTCAAGATTTTCAAATCCGCCGCCAACCGTATAAAAGAAAACATTACAGCTTTCCGCAATCGCTTTTATTGTGTCTGTTCTGCCGTGAACTTTCCAGTCCGGAAATTTATAAATTATTGAAGGATCATACTGGTTGATAATATTAAGATAACCGCGGCAATTAATTTTTTCTGACGGACTGATAATTTTTTCTTCCAAAGCCGCCGCCGCAATTAATGGTTTTATTGTTGAGCCGGGGGGATAAGAGCCGGCAATAGCTCTATTAAAAAGCGGATTGTCAGGATTTCCAATTAAAGATTTATAATCGGCTTGGCTTAATTTATAAGCGAATAAATTATTATCAAACGAAGGCATGCTGATCAATGACAAAACCTGCCCATTTCTCGGATCAATGGCAATGGCGACAGCTTTTTTTAATTTTAATTTTTTAAGCCGCTCTTCCAATGTCTGGTAAATTTTTTTCTGCAGTTCAGAATCAATAGACAAAACAAGATTATTTCCGACTGTTGGCTCTTTTTTGGCGATTGATCTTTTAATCAAACCGAGAGAGTCAACTTCAATTTTTTGAGCTCCGTAAATTCCCCTTAATTCTTTTTCGTAAATTTTTTCCAACCCCTGCCTGCCGATTTGATCAGTTAAAAAATATTCCGGATGAGTTTTTAAATCTTCAGAATTAATTTTGCTGTTGTAGCCGACAAGATGGGAAAAAATTTCTCCGTCATTATAAGAGCGGACAGCGTTTTTTTCTATTTTGACTGCCGGCAGTTCCGAGTATTTACTTTCAATTAATAAAGCAAGTTCGTAAGAAATATTTTCTTTAATTAAACAGGAAGAATAATTTCTTGAGCCGTTTTTAGTTATTAAATTTTTTATTTTTTCAACTGGCTCCTGAATAAGTTCTGAAATTTCAGCAATCACTTTTTCTTTTTCCAAATCGTCTTTTGGCAAGTCGGCAGGTATAATAACTAAATCAAGACAGGGCTTATTTTCAACAATCTGTATTAAATTGCGGTCATAGATAACTCCGCGGTCTGATTTTATCGGAGTTAAACGAATACGATTTTCTTCGGCGATTTCCCGCCAATAATCTCCTTGAACAATTTGCAATTGTCCGGCGCGGATAACAATAACTGCTAAAATTAAAAAAATAATTCTTCCAAGCCAGATAAAATATTGATTATAAAACTGCCTTTCCATTTTTTGCTCGTTTCCGCTGTCAGAATCTAAAAAAATTTCCTCTGGTTCAATTGTTTCCCGAGAGGATTTTTTTATTTTATATTTAGATAATGGATTATTGTTTAACATATTTTATCACTTTTTCGCCAGTTTAACTCCGAGATTGGAAATTTGGAATCCGCCAAAAATAAAAAGTCCGGCGATAATTGACCAGGCAACTAAATTTAAAAGTTCCGGCAAAGCGTCAACCGGCAATAATTCTTTAAATTGATCGCCAATCATTCCTTCCATTTCTTTTTGAAAATCTTCTTGCAATCCGCTTGGAATAACCGGCACTTTTTTGTCAGAAGTAATCGGAGCTGTTATCGCTTTTTCTTCTATTCCAAAAATATCTGGAGTTTTGGATTGTCCCTGAAAAATATTATAAGAAAAATATAAAGGCCAGATAATTATTGCCAACCCGGCAAAAATCAATATCCATCCAAAAATTTTTGTAAGATTTAATTCCATTTTAAAATTTTAATTTGTAATTTTGATATTTGATTTTTAAATTTTGATTTTGAGCAAAGTGAATGGGGTGCGCCGTGAGGGATTTGAACCCCCGGCCATTTGCTTAAGAGGCAATTGCCCTGCCCGCATTGCTTCGCCTTAACTTATATTGTGCCCCCAGCAGGAATCGAACCTACAACCTTGGGCTTAAGAGGCCCCTGCTCTGCCAATTGAGCTATGGAGGCTTGCAATGCGAAGCGGGCGGGTCTACCAAGCTGAGCTAACGGCGCGGAAAAAATAAAACTTTCTTTGTGCCTCTGAGAGGATTTGAACCCCTATCTTCAGGTCCGAAGCCTGACGCTCTATCCGTTGAACTACAGAGGCGATAGAAAAATCAAAAATTAAAAATCAAAATGTAAAATTATGGTATCAAAAATAAAATTTTTAAATTTTAATTTGTAATTTTTGATTTTTTTATGGGGTAAGCCCCGTTCCTAATTTCATAAGATAGTATAATACATCAGAAAAACCCGAAATAACTTCAGGTATTTGAATTGTAATAGACAGTATTGCGAAATTAGGAACGGGGTGAGCGAGGGGACTCGAACCCCCAACAACTAGGACCACAACCTAGGACTCTAACCAATTGAGCTACGCCCACCATAAAAATTTAAAAATCAAAATGTAAAATTAGTAAATGCCAAAATAAAATTTTATCAACTTACATTGAATCTAAAGGTGGAATCCTGTCTCTAAATATTTTTTCTTTATAAATTTACTGAAGCCCAGAATTTCTTGTTGTTCGCTCTTTAGTCTTTTATTTGCTTTTTGTTCAAGAATATTATAATCTTCTATTCCTGAAATTTTTTCTGTACCTTCTGCATCGCTGACAGTAATCTCATAATCGGTATACCTGCTTCTTGCTTTTTTAATCCGCATTCTAACTTCCGGCATCTCTTTCTTGTCTTGATAATATTCATCTATCAATGATTGCAGAGCGGCAATGATTTTGCGTTCTTTTTCATCTTCTTTTATTTTGCGTTCTTTCAGTGTGAGTGTGTTTATAAGAATGTTTGCCTCAGTGTTTGTAAAAAAAGAGAAAACATCAAGAGGAAAAGCAACATGTGGATTACTCCAGACTCCCTCAAGGGGCGGATTTTCTATCTTCTCGTAATATTCATTTCCATATTCATCAATATGTACAATGCCATTGGTTCGACTAACGCCCTTAAAATGTCCTTCGCATGAACCGGTAGTTTCAATACCTATAAGATTAAGTCCAACCACCAATTCTTTTATTCCTTTCTCTATGCTTCCCTCACTAAACTCTTCAAAGTCATCATATTCGTCATTAGTAGATTCATCAAAATATCTTTCCATCTCATCCCAGGATTCAATGCGCTTGCGGTATTCTGGATCTTCTTTTGTGTTTGTTTTGAACTCGAAATTCATATTTTTAATATCTATTTTTTAATATCTACCCAATAAATTTACTTTCTTTTAAAATGTTTTTGGAATTTACTTTCACTAATTTATCTAAAGAAATTTTCATTTTTTCAGTGGCGGCGAAAAATTTTTGGCTTTTCGCCAATAATTTAGATTCAGCAAAATTTCTGAAATAGATTTCGCAATTTGTGCAAAAAATTGGAATGGACTAACTAATAATGAACAAATTCCTTATTGGGATTTTGTTCAACTTTATCAAAATTTGGCTGATTTGCTTACGGCGACCCTGCCTTGACGGGAAAGTGCTGAACAAATGCAGGGCGCGCGAAGCGCGCTAAAAATTAACAAATGCTACCGTGTGCCTCCAGTAGGAATCGAACCTACATATTCGGCTTAGAAGGCCGATGTTCTATCCGTTGAACTATAGAGGCGGATTTATTTTATTAAAAATATTCTACTGTAACCGTCAAAAATACGGGACCGCGAATATCAATTTTTTTATGTTCGGCTTTTAAATAATCTTCAACAGGTTTTGAAATTTCTAAATTAATATCGCCTAACGATCTGACAATTTTTACTTGATGTTTAAAATCTTTGGATTTTCTCTCAATATCATAAGCGATTTTATCGGCGATACTTTTTAAATAATCAAATCCGGTATCTATTTCCTGTTTTTTCAATTTATCAGATGAAGTCTTGACGAAGTCTGAAGAACCGATTATATTTTTATCTTTGACAAAAATTTTGTTAAATCCAGCCGGACCGATTAATTTCTTTCCATTTTCTGGTTCAATAACCTTAATAACCGTTTTCCCTCCGTTTATTTTTCCTTTCCAAGCAACGAATTCAACCGGACCTATTTTATTCTGATACATTTTTGCTGTTTTGTAAAGGGCTGCGCTGATTTCTTTACTTTTTTCCGTTTTTGGTGTTTTTTTAAGAAAAATTGAATCAGCGATTTTTCGGTCAGAAAATTCTTCTTTGGAATAAAATTGAGGGAAAAACATTTCCCGAATATCTTTGTAATTTTCCAAAACCATAATCAATCGTTCAATTCCAAACCCGGCGTTAAAAACAGGATATTCAATTCCGAAATTCGCCAATGAAATTACCGAGTACATTCCGATGTCGCCGATTTCCAGCCACTTTCCCTGGTGTTTTACAAAAACTTCTTCTTCCTGCCCTTTGGCGTAATATTTTGAAGTCGCTTTTTTTGTTTCAAATCTTATTTTTTTAAAACCGATTTTCTGAATTATTTTTTTAATAATTTTTCTTCCAGCGTCCATACTTATTTCCGGATCCATAACAACCATTGAAACAGAATGATGAACGCGCAAATGATTAGCGTCTTCTTTTTGCTCGTTTCTATACCGCGGACCGATTGAAAATAAAGCGACTGGAAATTCTTTTTTATTTTGAACTGCTGCCAAAGTATGGTACCAAGCAGCGGTCATATGGCTTCTCAAAGTTAAGTTAGTCGTTTCCGGTTTTATTTTTTTAAACTCGGGAAAAAGGTCAATTATCGCGGTCGCTTGCTCTGTCTGGATTTTTAAATTAATTACCATTTCTTCAGTCAGGTCGTCGCTTTCTATTTCTCCTTTTTTGTATTTTCTTAAAATATTTTTCAAAATTTCCTGATTAAAATCATTAGCTTGCTCGCTGGACGGATTAATAATTTTTTTAATTTCATTTATTTTTTCCGCGCTTAATCCGATTTCCGGGCGAGGAAGTTTTGCTAAATAAAAAGATCTGTCCAAAATAACAGCCGCTTCCGGACCGTATTGTTTGTAAATGTCTTGTTCTGGAATAATTGTTAAATTTTTTGTTTCATCAAAACCGGCTTTCAGAAAAACTTTTCTTAAAACGCCGGCCATTTTTGGAAAAGAATGCTCTTCGCCTTTCTTTTTTTTAATAATAACTTTTGTTTTTTTCGGCAATAAATCAGAACTTTCAACCCAAGTTTTTTCAAAATCCCTTTTCGCCTGCTCTTTAATTTTTTTGATATTAAGTTTCATAATATTCGTCTGTTATTCTGATAATTTTTTTGATTCTCCCCTAAATTAAGGGAGGGATAATTAAATTTTTGCTAAAATAAAGTATTCTTGAAGGGTTGACATCTCCTTTGAAATATGCTATAATGCGATGATAAGATGAAAAGATAATTTTTGTCTTGTTTTCCGAATAATTTCGGAATTAAAATAGTTCTTTTAAAAATTCTTTTTGCTTCCTTTAAAGAGAGAAAATGTTTTCTCTCTTTAGAAGAGGTGAAAAGAGAGAAAATGAAAGAAAAAATAGAACCTTCAGAAGAAGAATTTGCAGTAGTGGAATATACAGGAAGTGACGGAAGATTTGCACCTGGAAAAGTCTACATAGAACGTATTTTAGAACCGCACTTGCTAAAGAGCGGACAGAAAGTAGTTTACTTTGCTCATATTAAAGGAGTAGCTACTTTAGTAGGTATCAGAGGACATAAAAGTGCGCCGACAAGAATTGATAAAGCTATTTTGGATTTATGCAAATTACCTAAAGAAAAATGGGAAGAATTTGATAAAATCGAAGGACTAGAATATACCAGTCTTTATCTCAGGAGCGGAGTTGATGTTATAGTATCAATGGACAGTACCGAACAAGACAAAAACATCTTTGCAAACTTTGTGGCTAAAAGACAATTAGACGGATTGGTTCCCAAGCTAAACGAAGTAACGGAGCGATTTAGAAATTTCGGGAAAAAATTCCAGAGTTTCTAAAACAAAAAAATATAAATATATAAACATTGGAGTAATATTACTAAAAAATAGTTTACATTACTCCTTCTTTTTTTACTCAAAAATAATTCCAGAATTATTTTTATTCCTCAATCCTCTTAAAAACCGCGCCGTAGAATTGGTCGGTATCTAATATTTTGGACATTTGGCAAATTCCTGATTCGCAGAAAATATTTTCTGAAACTTGCCTGATTGTTTCCCAACCCTGAGGAATATTAAAACTGCTTCTAAAATCAACATCAAACGAACCGGATTGTTTTTGTGCCAAAAGCCCGTAGCTTTCAATGTTTTTAGAAAAATCAAACTTGAACGGAAGTTTATATTTATAAGTGACAATAACTGTTTCGCCGGGCGAAACATAAACCCAGTTGCCAAAAACAGTTTTTCCGGATTCTTCAAAAATATGAGTGCCGGTCTTTTCGTCTTCACGCAAAGTTTTTTCTATTTCTTCAATGTCCGGATCTTTGGAAAAATAAGAATAGTCCAATGGCAGAAAATATTTTTCCACTGTATGCCCTCGCGCTTCCAAAAGCTGGCTTCCTTTCGGGACATAAACCCGCAGATAATTAGCGTTGACTTTATTATACCAATCGTAAGGAGTATCGCCTCCGCAATGGGTTCTGATAATTGTCAGAGAATCAATAATTGAACCGTCGTTTTGAATTTCCGCCCGATGCTGGATTTTTTGTTCAATCACTCCGTCAGTTTTATAGCCGTTAATATTTGAATTAATTACATTCAAATAATCTTTATCTGTTTCTAAAATCTCGCCGCCCCAGCCATTTTCCAAAATAAATGATTCTGTTTCCAGATCAAACGAATAAATTAAAATATGTTTTTCCAAGAAATTTTTGTTTAAAATATTTAATAAATCCAGCCATTTTATTTCATTGGAATTTCCCGAGTTAAAAATTTTCTCCATCAATTTTGGCGTCATATCAGCGAGGATTTTTTTCGGCTGATTAAGGTTTTTATCATAATCTACTTCAACTTCATACTGAGTGAGCCCGCGAAAATTATTTTCATCAATAATCATTTCATATTCCGGCATTTCAATCGGTCCGGTAATTTTCAATAAATCTTCAATAACATTCGGAGTGATAGAAATTACGCCGTCAACTGTCGGACCTCCTGTCTTTTCGTAAAACCAGGCGATTTTTTTCGCCGAGGCCGGGAAATCAGCGAACCAATTTGAGTCGTGCATGCTCCAGGCAGCGCTGATTTTTTGAATCGGCCGAGGCGGAACAACTTTTTCCTGAAGCTGCCCGTCAGGATTATAAATTCCGTCAATAAAAATATTTTCAATTCTTCCTTCATTGACATCAATGATTCCGTAAGTGCCGATAAATCCGCCGCTTGCCCGCATTTCATGATTATTCTGGAAAACCAACAAATATTTTTTAGAATAATATTCGCCTAACATTTCTGAAATGATCGGCGCGCTTTTATTAAAACTATCTAAAGATTTAATAATTATCGGCAATTTATTTTGGAAATTAGTCAAAGAATTTTGAAAATTTTCAGGAATGCTTGATGCGTCCACTTTGCTTAAATCGTTTTGAGTTTTTTTAAAATAAAATTTTGCCCAAAGAAAATTTTTGGCTGTTTGTTCAAGAATTTCAGTCGGAGGCAAACCGTCTTTTGAAATTTCAGCTTTTTTAATCGGGTTTATTTTTGAAATATCGGTTAATCCTTTATTGAGATATTGTCCAGCTAAAGAAAGATTCTTGCCGGCGCTAAGCAGATAATCTCCGTTGCTGATAGGAGAGCCAATCGGCAGATATTTAGCAATCTTGATAAAACTCTCTCCGATTTTAGAAAATTGGTTTTCGGCGTTAAGAAAATTCTGGTAAGCTGACTGGAATTCTAAATTGCTTTTGGCGTATTGAGAATTTAAAGCGGCTGACTGGGCAAGTTCTAAATGCTTGTAAGCAACAGCGCTCACGCCAAGAACTTTTCCCTGCACTTGAATTCCTTTTTGCAAAAAAGACATTCCTTGAACCGAAACAAAAAGAAAAGAACCGATAATCAAAAAAAGAAATATTGATGTTTTCCAACCGTTAATTAAATTGAAATGGAAAATATTTTGAAAAGCAGAAATCTCTTTTTTGTCCTTTTGTTGCTCTTCTCTTGCGGCGGATTTACCTTTCTTTTTATAAAAGCTTGTTTTGTATTTGATACGAGACGGGGCAGGGGAATTTTCTAAATAACCTTGAGGAGATTCTTGAATAATATTTTCTTGTGTATTTTCTTCCTGAAAATATTTTTCAATCGCCTGGCTTTTTTTTGAAGAAATTTTTAGCGACGCTGATTCTTTTCCATCGCTATCTTGCTGCAAATGAACTGGATGTTTTGAAATACGCTGGATAAAAAAATTATCTGCTTCATTTTTTTCAATAATATTGTCTAATTTTTTTCGGCCAAGCTGTTTTTTTTCTTCAGCTCTTTGTTTTTGATATTGCTCGCGAGGAGTTATTTCTCCGCGCAAATCCAAAACTTTTTTGACGCGCTGGATTTTTTTTATATCTAAACTTCCGTCTTTTTTTGTCGGACGAATATCAAAAAGCTGTCGCCGACGCTCCAAAGCATTTCTTTGTAGCAGTGCAACTGTGGAGGACGGAGCTTTGGCGACGGAACGAGAAGATAAATTTTTAGAATTCATTATTTTGATTTACGATTTAATATCCACAATTTAGGAGTTTATTTCTTTATTCCATATTAATATTATAACATATTTTAAAATTACAGAGAAGGCGACATTCCGGAATGTCGCCTTCTTTATATCTAAATATCCAGTATTAAATTTGACAAAAATTTATTTTTTTGTAAGAATGGAACGAGGAGGGGAAAAATGGCAAAAAAAAGAAAAAATAAAAATAATGGGACAAAAAAGAAATGTATAATCAGAGATGAACACGGAAATATATTCCCAGTAAAAAGTTTAGAACATTTTTATTCAAATGCTTGGGGAGGAAGACATCATAAAGGACAGCATTCCTTTATAAAAGCGATTTTATTCAACGATAGAGAATTGATTTTCAGGGAAAGCAAAATAACAATTAATATGGTCTAAATAACAAAAAGCCGGAGCAAAAATAAAAAAGCCCTTTCCGGCTTATTTTTTTTATTTTAAAAATAAAGAAGGCAACATTTGCGAATGTCGCCTTCTTTCGTAAATCGTAAATCTTGAATCATAAATCTCAAAATCATCCTTTTCTCAAAACTCTTCCAGCCATTTCGTTAGTTAGGCGACTTTCTTCAATAACCATTCTGCCGTTGATTAAAACATACTCAATTCCTTCTGAATATTGGTAAGGATTTTTAAAGTCGGCTTTGTCGGTAATTTTTTTCGGATTAAAAATCGTGATGTCGGCGAAATTTCCTTTAATTAATTTTCCTCTTTTTTTCAAGCCGATTTTTTCCGCCGGCTTGCCGGTCATTTTATAAATCGCTTTTTCCCAAGTAAGAATTTTTTTCTGGCGGACATATTCTCCAAGAATTTTCGGAAAAGCGCCAAAGCACCGCGGGTGAACCATCTCGTTTGTTTTTGCGTGTTCTAAATTATATCCAGAACCGTCAGAACCGACAATAGAAAGAGAATTTTTTAATCCCGCTTTTAAATTTTCTTCGCTCAAAGCATCAATAAAACAAATCGCCTGGCCATCAGAAGCAATCAGCAAATCAATAACCGCTTGTTCAATTCCGATATTTTCGTTTTTAGCGATTTCAGTAATTTTTTTACCGATTAGATTCTTATTGCGCGGGCAGATAGAAATAATAATTTTATCATATTCAAAATTATTTTCAGCCATTTCTTTAATTACTTTTTCACGAATAATCTGATCTTTTAATCTTGAAAGCATTATTTTTTTGCCGCCTTCGGCAACCCAATCCGGAAGCAATGTGTAAAGCACCGAGCCGGTAGTCGTGTAAGGATAAATATCAAAATTAATGTTCACGCCTTCGCTCACGGCCTGCTCAATCATTTTCAGCGCCGCTTGCATATTCGGCCAATTTTTTTTGCCCATTACTTTAAGGTGCGAAATTTCCGTGGAGACATTTGACTGGCGGGCGATTCGCAAAGTTTCATTGATCGCTGGAATAAATTCTTCGGCTTCGCCGCGAATATGGCTGGCGTAAAATCCATTATATTTTTTTACAATTTTTGCCAAAGAAATTATTTCTTCAGTTGTCGCAAGTTTGGCATGAGAATAAACTAATCCGGTTGAAAGTCCGAAAGCTCCTTCATTTAACGCTTTTTCCAGCATAAGCTGGATTTTTTTAAGCTCTTCTTTTTTCAAAGGCCTTACTTCGTCTCCCAAAATTCCTCTTCTTAAGGTGCTGTGCCCGACTAAGGTTCCGAAATTCAAACCTAATTTTTTATTTTCCAATTCCCGAAAAAAATCTTCCACGCTAAGCCAGTTAAAATTTAATTCTCTAATATCAGCCCATTTCTGGATAGAAAGAATCGCCCTTGGATCAACCAAAGGAGCTAATGAAGAGCCGCAATTTCCGCCGATAATCGTGGTAATTCCCTGGGTGATTAAACTTTCCAATCGCGGAATTTTAAAAAGTGTCCAATAGCTGTCTGAGTGATTGTGAATATCAATAAATCCCGGAGCGACATAAAGCCCTTTGGCGTCAATTATTTTTTTCGCCCGGGTTTCTTTCAAATTTTCAATTTTTTCAATTTTGTCTCCTTTAATTCCCAAGTCAGCGGAATATTTTTTTGCGCCGCTACCGTCAACAATAACGCCGTTTTTAATAATGATGTCAAACATAATTTTAAAATTTAAAATGACTAAGTTATGTAATTATAATTACTTTAACTTTGTTGAAATCGTTCGTTCTTAAAAAGAATTTCAAATCGTTTATCTTGTTCTGGTCATTGCGATTCCGCATTTCGGGCATTTGTATTCGTAGCAGGGCTTTCCTCTTTCGTGAGTTACTTTTTCTCCGCATTTCGGACAGACGCATTCTCCGCTTGGGCCAAAACCAAAACCGCCGGGCTGCCTTCCTCTTCCATTTCCGCCAACCCCGCGTCCCAGCCCTCGCCCTCCGCCAGTATTCTCATTTTGTGAATTTTTTGTTGCCATATTTTTTTAATTAGATTTTTTTATATTCCTATAAATCCCCAATCCAAGAAACATTCTCTTTGAAAATTTATCAAGCATTTATCAATTTATCGTTCTTGTCATTGTTGGAAATTCTTTTTTTGTATTGATATAGTACATTTTATTTTGAAAAATTAAAAATTTCTTTTAATTAGTTTTGTTTGCCATTGATCAATAGTTGTTTCGTTTATATCATTACAATTAAATAATAAAAATATTTCCCTAACTATCTGATTTGCTATTTTTTTATATGAGGTTTTTAAATTAATAACTTTAAAATTTTCTTCAATAAAAATAGAGTTTTCTTTGGCAATATAGTAATCACCAAGTAGACAATCAAAATCTAAAGATGATAGTTTTCTATCTTTTGTTTTGTGTAGTATTATTTCAATATGTAAATTGCTTTCAAGGGCAATTTTTTCATAGTATCTTTTGAAAAATAAAATAAATTCTGTAATTGACCAAATTGCATTGACAAATGATAATATAAACTTGGCTTCATCGTTAAATTCTTTAATGTCTTCCCAAAATGCTCTTTTCCAAACAAACAAACCACTTTTATATGCCCTATATCCTTCCATATATCTTTCCCAAATATTATAAGATTGTCTTCCTTTTGAAAAATTTGACGCATTTCCGTGCGAATCTGTATGGGGAAAGTTCCATCCTCGCAAGTGTACTTCTGATTTTTCTATTAGCTCTTTGATTTTTATTTGGTCTGGAATTCTTTTTGAATTATAATCTGCAGGATAAGCACGAATTTCCCAATAACCATACTTTTTTAATTTATTCCCTATATTTTGACTTAAAAAATCATTTGCTTCCTTAATTTCTTTGTTATAGTTTTTTTCTGCCTCTTCTGTTGTTTTTAATGGTTTGCCTTTGATTAAACATTCTATATTGTGTAATAATTCGTCTCCTCTTTTTATTAAAGCTCTTCCTAATAATTCTCTCATTTCTTGAGAAGAAGGAATAATTTCACTACTTCCTTTTTTTGTTCTTATGTAAACTTGTCCATTTTTCAAAATTTGCCGAGAAGAATTTTTGTTTGAATTAGCATTTTCTTTGCATATAATCGGAACATCATTAAATTCCGGGACACTAAAAATTATAATATTTTTTTCATTAAATTTTTTCTTGAAAACATTGCAAATATGTTTTGGATCAGAATATTTTTCTAAAAGATTATTAACATCAGTTGGATCAAAAGATTTAAATTCTTCATTAGAAAGTCCAATAAAATCAAATGTATCATCATTAATACCAAAAAGAATTTTTCCGCCATCTTTGGTATTAGCCATAGCGAGTATATCTTTTATAATATTTAATTTTTCATCTTTCTTGCTTTTATCATTCCAAATAAAACCTTGTTTGTAATCCAAGTTAGAATTTTCTGTTTTTAAATTTAGCAATGTTTCTATTTCTTTTTCAGAAAAAAAGTCCATAAAGGCGACAAGATAAAAATAAAATATTAGCAAATTTTAAGTCGTTATTTCACCCAATTCCTTTTTTAATTTTTCAATTTTCTCAATTGCTTTCCATTTACTTTTTATTACACTTTCAACTATTTTTGAAATTTTTAACCTTTCGTTTCTATTTCTGCTAATCGGAAGTTTTAATTCTTTCCATCGATCAGCAATATTTGGCAAGGTAGTTTCAATCAGAATCTTATTA
>DAOWLE010000008.1 GCA_030643545.1 bacterium
CTCACTAATGAAACTCTGGATGATTTATTACCAGAGGCGTTTGCTGTTGTCCGCGAAGCGGCAAAAAGAACTTTGGGACAGCGGCATTTTGATGTCCAGATTCTCGGCGGAATTGTTTTGCATCAGGGAAAAATTTCCGAGATGAAAACCGGAGAAGGAAAAACTTTGGTTGCCACTCTGCCGATTTATCTTAACGCGCTTGGAGGCAAAGGCGCTCATTTGATAACCGTTAATGATTATTTGTCAAAAAGAGATGTCAATTGGATGGGAGCTGTTTATCATTTTCTCGGATTAAGCGTTGGCTGTATTCAGCACGAAAAAGCGTTTATTTTTTCTCCAAAAGTAAAATCAGATGATGATGAAGCGACAATTGAAGAAGAAAATCTGCAGGAAGTTCCCAGAAAAGAAGCTTACCAGTGCGATATTCTTTACGGAACAAACAATGAATTCGGTTTTGATTATCTCCGCGACAATATGGCGCAAAGCTTGGAAAATATGGTCCAGCGGCCGTTGAATTTTGCCATTGTTGACGAAGTTGACAGTATTTTAATTGACGAAGCGCGAACCCCGCTGATTATTTCCGCGCCTGATATGGAGTCAGCAAATCTTTACAAAACTTTTGCCGGAATGATTCCTCATCTTAAAGAAAACGATGATTATAATATTGACGAGAAAATGAAAGCGGCGACTTTGACTGACGAGGGAATTAATAAAGTTGAAAAACTTCTTGGCTTGAAAGATATTTATCAGGAAAAAAGCATTACTTATGTTCATCACTTGGAACAGGCCTTGCGGGCGCAGGTGCTTTTTCAATTGGACCGCGATTATGTTGTTAAAAATAACGAAGTGATTATTGTTGACAGTTTTACCGGACGGCTGATGCCGGGACGAAGATTCAGCGAGGGATTGCACCAGGCGCTTGAAGCAAAAGAAAATGTTGAAGTCCAAAGAGAGTCCCGCACTTTGGCGACAATTACTTTCCAGAATTATTTTCGCCTTTATAAAAAATTAGCCGGAATGACCGGAACCGCGGCAACCAACGCCGAGGAATTTGCCAAAGTTTATAAATTGGAAGTGGTTATTATTCCGACGAACAAGCCGATGATCCGTAATGATTTTACTGACAGAATTTACAAAACCGAGCAGGGAAAATTCAAAGCGGTTGTTGAAGAAATAAAAGAGCGGCATCAAAAAGGGCAGCCGGTTTTGGTCGGAACAATCGCTATTGAAAAATCAGAATTTCTTAGCGCGATTTTTAAGCGCGAAGGAATAACGCACGAAGTTTTAAACGCAAAGCATCATGAACAGGAAGCGCAGATTATTAGCAAAGCCGGACAGGAAAATGCGATTACTATTGCGACAAATATGGCTGGACGGGGAACCGACATCAAACTCGGGGAAGACGTGGCTGAAAAAGGAGGCCTGCATATTATCGGAACCGAGAGGCACGAAGCAAGGCGGATTGACAATCAGTTAAGGGGAAGAACTGGGCGGCAGGGAGATCCGGGCTCAACGCAATTTTTTATTTCAATGGAAGATGAGGTGATGCGCGTTTTTGGTTCGGACAAAATGAAATCGCTGATGGATCGATTGAAAATTCCCGAGGACCAGCCGATTGAAAATAAATTTATTTCAAAGTCAATTGAAGGCGCTCAGGGGAAAATTGAGGGCTATAATTTTGACGCGAGAAAACATGTTCTAGAATATGACGATGTGATGAATAAGCACCGCGAGGTTATTTACAAAAGGCGAAAAGAAATTTTAGAAATTTCTTCTGATAAGGACAAATTAGAAGATTTAAAAGAAAAAGTTTTGGAAATGATTAAAGATGAAATTGCCAAAGTAGTAAATTTTCATACTAATTCTAACGGGCAAAGATCTGGTTGGAATGTTCAGGAAATCAGCGAAGTAATGCGGACTATTTTTCCTTCGCCTGAAGATGTTTTGCAAAAATTAAATGAAATTAAAAACTCTTCCGTAACCGACGAACAAACGCGGGAAAAAATAATTGAATATCTGCAACAAATGGCTTCGGGCATATATAAAATCAAGGAAGAACAAATGGAAAGCGAAGCGATGAGAGCGATTGAAAAAGCGATTTGTTTGAGGACGATTGATATGCTTTGGATGGAGCATTTGGAAATGATGGAGCATGTGCGGCAGGGAGTCGGCTTGCGCGGCTATGGTCAGCGGGATCCTTTAGTTGAATATAAAAAAGAGGCCTATCAAATGTTTAATCAGCTTCTTGACGAAATCCAGACAAAAATTGTCACCACGATTTATAAAGTTGATATTGTAAGGCGAGAATCTTCGCCTTTGGAAGATAAGCAAATGAAATTTTCCGGCGGCGATGAAACTGCCGGCAGTATGCGGTCACAATCGGCAAATTTTCAAACAGCCGGAGGGCGAGGCGCGTCTTCACCTTCAAATTCTTCCCAGCCGGTTACAAAAAAACCAAAAGTTGGGAGAAATGATCCATGTCCGTGCGGAGCGACTCATTCAGACGGCCGTCCGAAAAAATATAAACATTGTTGCGGAAAATAATTTTGTTTATTTCAAAAATTTAAGCGGAGTCCCGCTCTTTTAATTCAATCCAAAAGGGCGGGGCGGGAGTGGAAAAAAGTATAAAAAGTGCTGTGGAAAATAAAAAAAAGACCTGATTGAAATGCAATAAGGTCTATGGATTTTTTTTATTGTTGTTATTTTTTATCAGGTTCAATTTCAGGATTGTTTGCTATCACTAATATTCTTGCATGATCGATAATTGCAAACGCTATTGAAGCCATCATAAGAATCATTGCAAAAGCTACAAAATATGGTGATGATTCTCCTAATCCCACAATAACAAGTATTGTGCTAAACGCGGATGCTAACGTAATACCTGTGTTTGCCGATTTTATTTTTTCTTTTATTTTTTCTTTTATCGTTTTTTTTACTTCTTCATCCATTTTTTTTCTTTTTCACTCTCCTAATTTTTTATACTGAAAATATCCAGGAAAAATGAAATTCCTCCTTTTTCATTTTTCATTGCAATATAACATACTTTTAAATAAATGTCAATAGCGTCTTTTGTCCCTGCCTTTCTTTTGTCATTCCTGCGAAGGCAGGAATCCACGAATACCGATAACAATACTTAATGAAACAAAAACAGTATTATTTATACATTTCTTTATATTTTATCATTCTTATATAAAGATAATAAAATGCAATAGTGGATTCCCGCCTGCGCGGGAATGACAGAGGGAGCGGGAGTGGCAGAAAGAAGTGGAGATAACAGAAGAGAAAATGGGAATAATTTAAAAAATATGTCAACCCAAAATGAAAAAATTATTATCCGCGGGGCGCGGCAGCATAATCTGAAAAATATCAATCTGGAAATTCCCCGCCAAAAGTTAGTTGTTTTTACCGGCGTTTCTGGAAGCGGCAAATCGTCGTTGGTTTTTGATACAATTTACGCGGAAGGCCAGCACCGCTATTTGGAAAATCTTTCCGGATACGCGAAAAACTTTTTACCTTTGGTTTCTAAACCGGAAGTTGACCAGATTGAAGGATTAAGCCCGACGATCGCCATTGACCAGCGGAGCATTGCCCGATCCTGCCGTTCAACTGTCGGCACAATGACCGAAATTTATAATTATCTGCGGATTCTTTTTTCCCAAATGGGCGCTCCTCACTGTTTAAAATGCGGAAAGCCATTGGTTAAAAAAAATCTTCGGGAAATTGTTAAAGAAATTGTTAGAGAAGGGAAAACGAATTCCTCCCCGATTTTTATTCTTGCTCCTTTGGTGAAAAATAAAAAAGGAGAACATCAGGAAATTTTATCCAAAATTCAAAAAAGCGGTTATGACAAAGCGCGGATTGACGGAAAAATTTATCAGATTTCTCCGTATGAAACAATATCTTTGGACAAAAACGAAAAACATCAGATTGAAATAGTTATTGACGATTTTGTTTTGAAAAAAAATCCGGACGAGAAAAGAATTTTGGAGGCGATTGAAAACGCTTTTCGCCTGGCAGATGGCTTGATAATTGTAAATACAAATTTTAAAGATTTAGTTTTCAGCGATAATTTTTATTGTCCTGATTGCCGCATTGAAGGCGCTGTTCTTGAACCGCGACTTTTTTCTTTTAATAGTCCGATCGGCGCCTGTCCATCCTGCACCGGTCTGGGCATTAAATTGGAATTTGTTCCGGAATTAGTTATTCCAAATAAAAATTTAAGTTTTGCCGAAGGAGCTGTCCGCCCTTGGTCGTCTTCTTTAAATAATTGGCAGAATGAATTTAATTTATTAAAAGATTTTTCCGAAAAGCGGGGATTTTCTTTGAATCAGCCGGTTAAAGATTTATCTGAAAAAAATATGGAATTAATTTTGTCCGGGGAGAAAAAAAGCGGTTATCAGGGAATAATCCAAATTCTTGAAGCGCGCCATCGGGAAACTGATTCTGATTATATCAGAGCGGAATTGGAAAAATATATGGTTGAAAAAATTTGTCCGGATTGTCAGGGAAAGCGGCTTAAGCCGGAAGTTTTGGCGGTAAAAGTTGCCGATAAATCAATAAATGAAATTGTTGAAATGCCGGTTGAAAAATGTTTGGAATTTTTTAAAACATTGCAAAAACGAAAAGAATTTAAAACAAAAGTCGCCGAACCGATTATCAGCGAAATTGTCAAACGGTTAAAACTTCTCAAAGAAATTAATTTGGAATATCTGTCTTTATCCCGTTCCTCGGAAACGCTTTCGTCCGGTGAAGCCCAGAGAATTAAATTATCTGACCAGCTTGCTTCAAAGCTAAGCGGAATTTTATATGTTTTAGACGAGCCGTCAATCGGGCTTCATCCGAAAAACAGCGATCGCTTAATTAAAATTCTTAAAGATCTGCGGGATTTAAAAAATACTGTTTTGGTCGTTGAACACGACGAAGCGTTTATCAATGCGGCTGATTATGTTTTTGATTTAGGCCCGGGAGCGGGGGATAAAGGCGGAAAAATTGTTGCGCAGGGAATTCCAAGCAAGATTAAAAAATCTAATTCACTCACCGGACTTTACCTTTCCGGCAGGAGAAAAATTTCCAAGCCGAAAAAATACCATCAAGGAATTGGAAAAGAAATTGTTATCAAAGGAGCCAGCGAGCATAATTTAAAAAATATTGATGTGTCAATTCCTTTGGGAAAATTTATCATAATGACCGGAGTTTCCGGAAGCGGAAAAAGCACTCTTGTTGAAAATATTTTAGCCCGGGCTTTAAGCAAAAAATTTCATCAGGCAAAAAAAGAGCCGGGGAAACATAAAAAAATAATCGGTTTGGAAAATTTATCAAAAGTAATTCATGTTGACCAGTCGCCGATTGGGCGGACTCCGCGTTCAAATCCGGCAACTTACACGGGAATTTTTACTCCGATCAGGGAGCTCTTTGCCCAGACACAGGAAGCGCAGATTAAATCTTACAAAGCCGGGCATTTCAGTTTTAATGTCAAAGGCGGACGGTGCGAGGCCTGCGCCGGAGAAGGTTATAAAAAAATTGAAATGTATTTTATGCCGGATGTTTATTTGTTATGCGAAGAATGCCAGGGGACCCGATACCAGCCGGAGGTTTTGGAAATTGAATACAAGGATTTGAATATCGCCCAGGTTTTGGATATGACAATTAAGGAAGCGATGAAATTTTTCAGGGATATTCCAACGGTTTATAAAAAATTAAAAGTTCTCTCTGATGTTGGTTTGGAATATTTGAAATTAGGCCAGCCGGCAACCACTCTTTCCGGAGGCGAAGCCCAAAGGATTAAATTGTCCGCGGAATTATCCAGGCCTTCGCGCGAAGGCAAAACATTTTATATTTTAGACGAACCGACTGTCGGGCTTCATTTTGAAGATATTAAAAAATTACTGGTTGTTTTGAATAAATTGGTTGATCAGGGAAATACTGTTCTGGCGGTTGAGCATAATTTAGATGTGATTGCTTCGGCTGACTGGGTTATTGATTTGGGTCCGGAAGGCGGAGAAAAAGGCGGCTACATTATCGCTGAAGGAACGCCGGAAGATGTGGCAAAAGTGAAAGAGTCGGATACAGGAAAATATTTGAGGAAAGTTAAAAGTTTATAAAGTTAAAAAGTCCATAAAGTTCTTAAAGTTTCAAGTCCAAAGTCCATGGTAAAAAAAATAATGTCCGCTCGTTTGATTGGACATTTTTTTATTGTTTATAATGTTGCCACTATTTTTGTTATTCCTGTTTACGCTTTTACCAGTTCCAGCTCTTTGTCCCATAAAGAATCTCGGAATAAAACTATAAGTTCTTTCAATGTCTTCATTTCTTTATCTTCGCATTTGCCACTTAATTCATCAATTACCGAATTTAGATCTTTCATTATCTCTTGTATTTTTTCCCTAGAAAATTTTATTGTTATTTCCTCTTTTGTCATTCTTTTCCTCCTATTTTAAAATTTTCTTCACATCTTCTAATTTTTCCTGCAATTCTTCTCCACTTTCTGCAAGCGCGTAGATCGTTCCAAATTTAGGGTCATCAATTTTTTCTACAAAGCCACGCTCCTGGAGTTTGGCAAAATATTTCTGAAAACTCCACCAATCTAAATATGCCTTTTTCATAATGCGTGTCTTTTTCGCCTTTTTTCCTTCATCAGATATTACACCCAGTATGTCCGAAATAAGTTCTTCTTTACATCTTTGTTCTATCATTTTATTCCCTCCTGATTATAGGATAAACGAAAAATGATATTTTGTCAACCCAGCCCTAATTCCAAAGCATGATTTTCGCTTATCTATGAACTAAAAGGCGAAGCCGCCTTATGGCTCTGTTATTCTGTAATAGTAAATCCTGTGAGAAAATTAGGGCGGGGTCAAGTATAAAGATTACAGGTTTGTAGCTCTTGCTCTTGACAAAACTTTAAAAGTATGATAGGATATGGTATTAAGATAAAGATATATTTTTATCTTATCAAAGGAGGAATAGCACTTTAAAATTATAAAAGGGGAAGAAAAATAGTTTCCAGAGGGTTAAATTATTTATATTGATATTGTAAATAATTCAACCTTCTGGAGGCAGGATAGCGGTTAAAGACCGCAACCATAATGCCGAAAGATGGTACCATTCTTATGCAAAAAACTTAGGAGGTGATAAGAATGGATAGAATTCAAAAAGTATTGATATTGGCAATTATTGTGGTGGCAGTAATGGTAGTGGCAGTAACAATCGTACCGATGATCCAAGAGAACGAGAAAGAAGTTTTTGAGGGAGTGGGATTTGGTGTAGCAATTGGTGATAATCGCTCGATAGGTAGTGAAATTAGTGAGCCAGATGGTGAGCGTCGTAATTGGTTGCCAGAGAGTTTCACAGTGCGCACGAAAAGATTACTAGTGAATAAGACATATGATAGCAAGTATGCTGGTGCAAGTAATGCGCAGCATATAATTTTATCCAATGGCGACGACCAAAGATTAGAGTTTACGATCAGTAGCGCAGGACAGGAGAGTAATTTTAATCTTTCTGTAGGGACAAAAGATATTTTCTATGATTCTGTAAGCAAAAGAGAGTACGAGATCCAATTGACATCAATCAGCGATGATTCCTTTAGAGTGACACCACACGGAAAAATAGACAATAGAGATAATGAGTGGAAAGTGTACGCTAATTTTTGGATTTTCTATTTTGGATAAAATAGAAATTGCAAACCTTCCAATTTTTCTTTCCCAATTTTTTTTAAGTTCACAATTGGTTGCGGATTTTAAAAAATTAAGATTAAAAAATACCAAGAGTTGCATAGACCCTTGGCATAGTTTTAAAAGTATAGTATGATAGGATACAATATTCAAAATAAAAACTAATAAATTAAACAAATTGTTCTTTAAAAAAAGTATTCAAAGAGGGGAGAGTTTGGATAATCTAATTTGTCTATAAAATCTTTTACAGATAAATCAGGTTATCCGAGCAAAGGTTGGCTAATCTGTAAAAAAGAAAAAGAATAGGAGAAAAAAAAGAAGAAATGAAAAAAGAAAAAATTGTATTGGCAATAGGGATAGTGTTAGTAGCGATAGCAATAGGAGCGTTAATAAATGTGACGCAAATACCGCCCAGCAAGTATATGGAAGTTGTAGTCGGAGATGGATATGTAGATTTGCCATTAACAGATAATATTCAAATTAGTATTAAACGTATATGTGTTAACGGGAAAAGTTATCAACAATATGTGGGAGAAGGGAATAGTTCAGATCCAAGTCCGTTTGTACCCTCTAGAATCTCAGCCGAAATGTTGGTTAAAAGTAAAAGTAAAGAAGAATACAATAAACGAAGGTGCAATGAACGTCTAATAAGTTTATCCGTTGGAGGAACAATGATTTTAAAAGATCAGGTTACCAAAAAGGAATATTTAGTTATTCTGGAAGAGGTAAGATCTTTCTGCGGGAATCCAGAAATAGATGCTCACCTATGGGTGAAACAGCTATTATAGTGTAAAAACTAAAAACTAAATAACAATGAGAGGATTATATAAATAATTTTATCCTCTCTCTCTTTTTATTTAAAAAATAAAAAAAATACCGATTTTGGAAAAAGTCCAAAATCGGTTATGTTGTTATATTATGTTTCCTCCTTGAAAAATTTTGCTCTTAAAAAAATAAAAAGAGCTATTTTTGTTTTTAAGATCCTTCTTTACTCTCGGCAAGCAATTCTTTCACTCTGTCCAATTCCACTGTCGGCAAATCGCCATTTCCCAATAGATAATCGTTCACTACTTCCCTATTGTGGAAATATGCCACTGTCGCAAGTTCATACGCCCTTGGGTCTATCTGGACACTCTTTATAATGTCCGGGTTTTTCTGTATTTGCGCGGCCGTGAAATGTCTGTCTTCTGGGTGGAGCCAATTATGATAGGTCGCTAAAAGCGTATAGTAGTACAAGCGTCCTATCCCAAAATTATGCTCGTTCAGCCAATACAATGCTTCCTCGTCACTGTCTGTGCAGATAATCTCTTTTATCTGCGGAATTGTCAGCCCGTTTGGCTTGTATTCGTCTTCGCCAAACCCTATCTCGCTGTGCGCTTGCAGAATTGCCGTGTAATACTGCTCTGCCCTCTCGTCTGTTCCCAGATCTATCTCATTGCAGATAAAATAATCCGCTTGTGCTCCTGAGAACATAAGCAAAGCGATTGTCGCAATAGCGAGTATCGGATGCCGAAGACCGTAATGTATCACATCGCTACAATTCGGACAACATACTGTATACATTTTTTCGCATCACCTCCTAATTTCTTATTTACACCTTGAGTGTTTAGACCAAGGCTCTGCTTCTGTTAACAAACTAACAGCTTCATAATTCCAATGTCTCTGAAATTGTCGTTACCCTGATTTCCGGGTCTTCACTGACCAACCGCACTAAATTCCTAGAGAAAGATTCGTCTGTGGAGTAATCGTTCCATGTATAATCCACACGGTGCGCTATGAATACTATCCATCCTGACGTTTCTTTTGCATTATCTATCTGAGCAAGTATTGTCGTTATGGAAGTTTGCGCGGCATTGTCAATCCCTATCATTTTGACATTGTACGGATCATACGGCGGAGCATTAATACCCCATCCATCGCGGCAAGAACCGTAGTACTCCTTTACAATGGTTTTTACTGTCTCGTTCATTCTCGAGTACGGCGGCGCGAAAGTGTTCACTTCTATGCCGTTCCTGCTAAAATCCTCCTGGCATCCTTGAATTTCAGAATACAGCTGCGCGCGCGGAAGCAATGTCAAATCAGGGTGCGTCCTTGTGTGTCCTCCTATTTCCCAACCATACTTATCTCTTAGTATTTTGCATTCGTCGAAGTTCGGATTGTTTGTCTCACTAATATAATACCTAGTCGCTATCATATTGTATTCCGCTAGTATCGGTGCGACTACATCCAAATGGTTCGCGTGGTTGTCATCGAATGTAAAGCTAATATACGCCTTTGGCGTTTCTATCCATTCTGGCGTTTCGGGCGCTTCTATGGGCGCTTCTATCGTTTTGGCCGCCTTGAAGCTCAATTCTGATATAATTCCCTTTGCTCTATCTAAGTCATATGTAGTGTATCGATCTGCTGCCACTGCAAAAGACCCAAAAATAATACACAACACTACAACTATACTCACAACCAATCTTTTCTTTCCCATTTTCTATAATCTCCTAAATCTTCTAATGCCCTTTTTCCCATGTGTCTGGCTTCCTTTTTAATACCCATTCGTTCAGAAAAGCCGCAAGAAACAGAACGCAATTTATGGCATTCACGAAAAAATAAGGCAATATTCCTTTCAAAACATCTTTCTTGCTGACTCTCAACTTGCTCGCTTGGTAAAGGGCGCCAACCACGATAAGAGCAAAACCCGACAGATACATCAGCGGCATCACAAATTTCACTGGAAACACTAAATAATGCCCTGACAGCGCTATTACCAAATTTCCGGCTGGTGGAAAAATTATGCTCCAAATCAACAAAGCGTAGATCACAAGCCCTACAAGCCCCTCTGTCGTATACCAAAGAACGAATGTCGCTAATTTCTTGCTTTTCCAAATATCTTTCTTATGAATAGAAATAGTCTGGAAGTATCCTTGAAGCCACCTCTTCATCTGTTGTTTATATATTTTCCATGTGTCAGGATCTTTTGAAAAAGCGACAATATCATGGAAAAATCTAACTTTTTCCTTTGCTATCACAAGCCGCCATGTTAGTTCCATATCCTCAACCATGGTTCCCTCGCTGTACCCGTACTCTAACAGAATCTTGGTATCAAAAATAGTAGCGCAACCGGAAGACACCATCAGCACCCCAAGATACGCTTGTGTCTTTTTCCGCATAAAAAAACCGTATAGATATTCAATTGTTCTGGCATGTTGCCATATACTTTTTCGTATCTGCGGAAAGACGCAACTGCATGCTGACGCGTAAGGTTCTTCAGCAAATCTTTCTGCCATTACTTTTACTGCTTGCGATTCCAGGATGGTATCAGCGTCTATTATCGCTGTCAGATCACCTTTCAAATAGGGAAAAGCAAAATTCAGCGCTCGCGACTTTGTTCCACTGTTAAATGGCGTTCTGATAACTTTTACTCCGCATTTTCTTGCTATATCTCCGGTTCCATCGGTTGAAGAATCGTCTATAACTAAAATCTGTATTATGTTCTGATAGGTCTGGTTTTGAATGCTCTTTACGGTATCAGCTATACTCTTCCTTTCATTGAACGCTGGTATCGCCACCGTTACCGTGGGTAATTCTCTGGGCGAGTTGTTCTCTTTACCATTCTTTTTTTTCTTCTTTCTTCTAATCATTTTTTTCTTATCACCTCCTATCTTTTCATCATCCAATTTTCTTTTACTTCCTTTTACTATTTATTAATCGCTGTTAAGCGATGTCATTGAATAAATGACTGTGAAATTTATGAAATTGTGAAGGTGCTTTCAATATCTCCTAAATTTGATTCCTCCTATCATTTTAATATGTAGCACAGGCCTGAAATTTTGTCAACCCCGTTTTCTAATTTCGCAATACTGTCTGCTGTAATTCAACTATCCGAAGCTGCTTGGGTTATTTTTTGTATTATGCTATCTTATGAAATTAGGAACGGGGTCAAGTGTATAATTATTAATTAGATTATATTAAAATAAAAAATTAAGTAAAAAAAATGAGGAAAAATAATAATAGATTAAATTTCCTCTTAGTTTTTTTAAATGTTTTTCCAATAATCGTATTTATGTCTTGGAGTTGGGCTGGGCGCTGGCGTTGGATCTAAAATTTCTGATTTATCTGTTTTTGCTCTTTCAAGTATTATCTCCACTTGTTTTATTTCTTCTGTCGGTAAATCCTCGTTGTACAAAATACACTGGTCAACTATTGTTCTATTGTGAAAATAGGCGATTGTCGCTAATTGATAGGCAACGCGATCTATTTTTATAATACTTTCACTCGTGTTTTTCCCCGCGTTTTTTATAATCTTGATCGCTGAACCTGCGTCTTCTGGATGCAACCAACTATGATATATTCCAAGAAGAATATAATAGTACAACCTTCCTATTTCCCAATTATTCTTCCCGATTAACCAATCTCGGGCATCTTTATTCGTATCTATGTAAAAAATTTCTTTCGCCTGTTCAATTGTTAATCCGCTTGGTGGGTACTGGCCTTTACTGAATCCTGTTTGATTGCGTACCTGCAGGATTGCTGTATAGTATTGCTCTGCTGTTTCATCTAAACCAAAACTTACATTCTGGAAAACGAACACATCTTTTACACGCTCCTTGTTTATCGCCATTCTCACAAAAGCGATTACTGCGACAGCTGCTTTTGGCTCTCTTATAAAGTAGCCGATGTGCAACAAGTTGTTTTTGTCTTCAAAATCACATATTTTTTCTCCCGATTCTATTGGTCTTATCACAAGCCAATCCTCTGTATCGTTTACCTCTGCGGCATTTGTTCCTTGCGTAAACGCAACTGCCATTGTCAATAAGCACATAACTACTAACACTCCGATCCAAAAACTTTTCTTATTCATTTTTCCCCACCCTCTATTCAGGTGTCTCAACTCCTTGCATTAGCCAGATCCCTTGTTCATTACCTTTGATGATCTCAATCTCTTCCTCTCCGTTCTTTACAGTGTAGTTCTGAGCGATATAATATACGCTCTCTGGTGTCATAACGAACATCTTGGTGTTATGTTCACCGACTGTAAAATTGAGTGCTGTTGCTTTGTACCGACCTTCTTTCACTTCCTCATAAAACCTTTGGAATACTGGTTCCGCGTTGTCATCGTTGTAGATCAGAACAAACGGCTGTTTCCCTTGCAACCTATCCTCAAGGCGGATAAGCCCTACATAGCCTTCACTTTTATCGGGGAATTTAACCTTAACAAAGTCCACATAGCTCCCGTTATGCTCAGCGGCTTTTTCTTTCACAGATGTGGCTGTTACATGTGTGCTTTTCAAAGGTGTGGCTGATATTTCCGTCGTAGACAAAGCATTCATAGGTATAGCGCTTAGCAGAAATGCTGCTATCACTGAAATCACAAAAATCTGGCTAAATATTCTATTTCCTTTTTCCATTTTTTTCTTATTTCCTCCTATTGCTATTTATTAATCGCTGTTAAGCGATGTCATTGAATAAATGACTATAAAATTTATGAGATTGTGAAGGTGCTTTCAATATCTCCTAAATTTGATTCTTCCTATCATTTTAATATGTAGCATAAACCTAATTTTTTGTCAACCCAGCCCTAATTCTAAAATATATTTTTGATTATAAAAAAGTAAAAGGCGAAGCCGCTTTGCAGTTCTGTAATTCTATTATAGTAAATCTTAAGATAGAATTAGGGCTGGGTTAGGCTCTTCGATAACTTTCAAAAAACTTTTTAATTCTTTCTACTTCGCGTTCTATTGTTTCACCGGAATAATCCGCGGAGTGGGCTGTCTGTTTTTTATAAGAAGGTTTTTTTTGGTCTAAATGAATATTTAAAATTAATTGGTTGTCAGTTTCTTCAGCGTACATATGAAAACGAGGATAAAAATTATTAGACAGACGGCGGACATAACTTGTCTGATTGCTTCGCCGGTCAAAAATCTTGGCGTATCCGCTCCGCCGAATTATCGTCTCCGGATTTTCCTTAAATTTTTTTTCAAAATAAATTTTCATATTGAATATATCTTTCTGTTATTCTCTGTCATCCCCAACCTGCCTACCGGACAGGCAGGCTTGATTGGAAACCCAGAAAAATATTTTAAATACTGGATTCCCGTTTTCACGGGAATGACAGAAGAGAAAATAAGAATGACATTAATAAAATATTTTTATATTTCAAACTGCAAAGAATAAAATTTATAATAAGCGCCTTTTTTCTTGATAAGCGTTTGATGATTTCCCTGCTCAATGATTTTTCCTTTTTCCAAAACTAAAATTTTATCGGCGTTTCTGACGGTGCTCAAGCGATGAGCGATAATAAAAGTTGTCCGCCCTTTAATTAATTTTTCCAACGCTTCCTGAACTAATTTTTCCGACTGGACATCTAATGACGAAGTTGCTTCATCAAGAATTAAAATTTTTGGATCGCGGATTAATGCCCGGGCGATTGCTATTCGCTGTTTTTGTCCGGTGGAAAGTTTAATTCCGCGCTCTCCAACAATCTGTTCGTATTTTTTTGGAAATGTTTCAATAAACTGATCGGCGTTTGCCGCTTTTGTTGCCGCGACAATTTCTTTTTTGCTGGCGTTCGGTTTTCCATAGCGGATATTATTTTTTACAGTGTCGTTGAATAAAATTATTTCCTGGGGAACATAAGCGATAATTTTTCGTAAGAATGAAAGATTTAATTCCTGGGTATTTTCTCCGTCAATTAAAATTTTTCCTTTTGTTGGAATGAAATAAAGGGAAATCAAATCAGCTAAAGTTGTTTTTCCTTCGCCGCTTCCGCCGACAATGGCGATTTTTTCTCCGGCTTGGGCGGTAAAATGAATCCCTTTCAAAATCTGCCGATCCTTTTTATAACTAAAACTGATATTTTTAAATTCAACTTTGCCCTGAACATTTTTTAAAACTTTTCCTTTTGGATTATAATTCTCCGGCTGGATTTTTAATAATTCCCTTACTCTTTTGATTGTGGTTATTCCTACTCTAAATTCCTGCCATAGCCACGCTAAGTTCATTAACGGATGATGTAAAATCGTTAGATATCCTAAAAACATTACTAATTTTCCCGGGGTGATCTGATTTTCTTTTAAAAGAAAAAGAGCAAAACAAAATATCCCAAAAAACCCTAATGAAAAAAATATATTTTGCCAGAAACCCAAAGAAGCCCATAATTTTTCAGTATCTTTATAAACAACTCCTAATTTTTGATGATAATTTATTTTAGTTTTTTTTCTTTGAAAAATTTCCGCGGCAGATGACTTAATTGTTTGAATATTTAAAAAACTATCATAAAGGGACCCTGAAACATTTTCAGAAACTTTATTTAATTTTTTTTGGCTTTTAATCAAAGGAATAGTTTTATAGACAGTAATGAAAATAACACCGACAAAAAGAAAAAGCGCGCCTAAGGACAATCGCCAGTCCACAAAAAATAAAATTGCGATTCCAGTAAAGATAGTTAAAAATTGAGGAAATATCCAAAAAACAATTTCGTCTATAATTGTTCTAATATGAGACGCGGCTCTTGTAATTTTAGAAAAAGTTTCGCCGATTTTTTTCTCTTTGTGGAATTTCAAAGGAAGATTTAAAATGTGATTAGCGCTTTTGCAAATTAAATCATTGCCAATATCTACCGATAGAAATGATCCTCCTATCCTGATAAATTTTTCTAGAAAAGCAGAAACAATGCTCATCAAGAACCAAATTCCCAAAAGCGCGAGGATAAAAGATATATCGGTGGATTGGATTGAAACCAAGTCAACCAATCTTCCATAAATGTATGGAATAATTGCGGTTAGCGATGAAGCAACCATAGCCAAAATCGCCAGTCGCCAGACCTTCTTTTTATACTTTCTTAAATATTCCCAAATAATTTTAAATTCCTGAATAATTTCCATAGAATTTTTGTATCTCTTTTTATTTTACCTTTTTATTAATCTTTTAACAAATTTTACTATATCTTTATTTTTTGGTAAAATAAAAATAATGAAAAAACATTCTTGTAAAAAATGCGCTAAAGGAAAAATAAAATACCGCACTCCGAGTAATTTTGTTGGTCGGGTTTATAGAAAATTAAAAAATAGCAAAAAGTGATTATGTCATTCTGAATTTATTTCAGAATCTATTATCTATTTCGTGAATCGTTTATTTTAGTGATAGAATAAATAAGATCCTGAAACAAGCCTGCCTGTTGGCAGACAAGTTCAGGATGACAAATTATTCCTATGACAATCGCCGGTTTGCAAAAATTATCTTTAATTGATTATCCGGGAAAAATCACCGCGGTTGTTTTTTTAATGGGCTGTAATTTCAGATGCCCATTTTGCCAAAATCCTGAATTGGTAGATTATCATTATCGTGATGAAACAATCCAAATTAAAATTTCGGAAAAAGAATTTTTTAAATTTTTAGAATCAAGAAAAAAATTATTAAGCGGGGTTTGCATTACCGGCGGAGAGCCGACGATTAATTCAGATTTGCCGGAATTTATTTCAAAAATTAAAAAACTTGGTTTTTCCGTTAAGCTTGACACTAATATTTTTAATCCATTGATGATAGAAAAATTAATTAATGGCAGTAAGGAAAATCTAATTGATTATTTTGCTATAGATATTAAATCATCGCCGGAAAATTACAGCAAAGCCAGCGGAGTTGAAATTGGCATAAAAAAAATTGAAGAGTCCTTAAAAATTATTTCCAAAAGTAAAATTCCATTTGAATTAAGAACAACAGCCGCGCCAAGAATTATTGGCAGAGAAGAAATTGACAAAATAAAAAAATGGCTGAAAAATTCAGGCGTTTTAGAAAAAGCCGAAATTTTCGCCATTCAACAATTTAGAAACGAAAAAACATTGGATGAAAAATTCAAAAAAATTAAACCGTACTCCGATGATGAATTAAAAATTTTTGGAAAAATTTTAGAACCGTATGTGAAAAAAGTTGAAATCAGAGGAATTTGAAAAGTTAAATTTTTCCAACATATTTTCCTGTTCCAGTTTTGACTTTAATAGTATCATTTTGTTCAATATGCAACGGAACGGTTATTTTTATTCCGGTTTCTAAAACAACAATTTTTGTTCCGCCCTCGGCTGTATTTCCTTTAATTCCCGGTGGCGCTTCAATAACTTTTAGATTTACTTCAGGCGGAAGCGAAACTTTGATCGGCTGTTTTTCAAAATTCAGAATTTTTATTAACATTTCTTCAGTCAAATAATTTTTTGCTTCGCTTAATTGTTTTTCCGAAAGAGTGAATTGCTGAAAAGTTTTTTCGTCCATAAAATAAAAATTGTCTTTTTGGCGATACAGATACTGGGCGTTAGTTTGTTCCAAAATCGCTTCTTCAAATTTATCCGAGCCCTTGTAATTTTTTTCCAAAATACTGCCGCTGATCAGGCCTTTTATTTTCGTCCGCAAAATCGCCCCGCCTCTGCCGAGTTTTGAATGCTGGACTTCCAAAACCTCAAACGGTTCGTCGTTGATTTTAATTTTTGTCCCGACTTTTAAATTATTAATTGAAAGCATGATGAAAAGATTTACGATTTAAGAATTAAGAATTACTTTTAAAGTATATTTCTTTTTTAATATTTTGGCAAGAGTGGGTGATGTGGCGGGGGTTGACAAAGCGGCTTAAATTTGCTATAGTGAAAATAGAAAAAGGAGGGAATAGATGAAAAGAAAAAGAGTTAAAAGAGAAAAAAAGAAAAAAGCTAAAGGAATTATGGTAAGGCTTTTTGAAGAGAAAGGAGGAGCAGATATAGAAACAATAATGGGAGATTTAAGAATAAGAGGTTTCTTTGTAGAAGAAAAAGAAAAAGAAGAGCACCACCTCGAAATTACAGTTAGTCAGAAAAGAATAGAAGAAGTAGAAAAAATACTAATGAGTTATGGATGCTGCAGAATGTCTCCTGAAATGTAAAAAACCTTTCAATTTTCTAGCGCAACTGCTTGAGTAAATCGTTAAAATTAACGAGATAACTTTGCTTGAGCAGTTCTTTTTTTATTTTGATAAATTCAACAAAGCAGATATAATAAAAATATGACAAAGTCAAAAATATTTTTATATCTTTGTTTGTTTTTTATCGGAGGCGTTTTTATCGCCTCTTTTTTTAAAATTCCTTTAGAAATTCTCTGGGGGATTTTAATTTTTGGAATTATTTTAATTACTGTCTGGCGAAGACAGAGAAAAATTCTGGTTTTTGGATTTTGCTTGATTATTTTATCTTTTGGAATTTTCCGATTTTATCAAGTAAGCGAAATTAAAACATTGCCGAATATCATTTATTATTATAACGACAAAGGTAAGATTTCTTTTGAAGGAGTAATCAGCGAGCCGGATATTAGAAAAGATAAAATTAAAATTGTTCTTAACGCGGAGAAAATATTTTTTAAAGAAAAAGAGCAAGAAATTTCCGGAAAAGTTTTGATAACTTTAAACCGTTACCCCGAATATCAATACGGCGATTATTTAAAATTTTTCGGCGGATTAAAAACTCCTGAAGAATTTGAAGAATTTAATTATCCCGCTTATTTGGCCAAAGACGAAATTTATTCTCTTTGTTTTTATCCAAAAGCAGAATTGATTTCTTCAAATAACGGAAATAAAATCTACGCTAACATTTTAAAATTAAAAAATAGATTTGCCGATGTTTTAAACAAAACTTTTTCCGAGCCGCAAGCGTCAATTTTGTCAGCGATGCTTCTGGGCAGAAAGCAGGGGATTGACGAAACAACTTTGGAAAATTTCAATCGCACCAGCACTCGCCACATCATCGCTATTTCCGGGCTTCACATCACCATCATTTTTTTTCTTTTAATGTATTTTGCTTTGGCAATTGGTTTTTATCGGCGGCAGGCGTTTTGGTTTTCTCTGATAGTTGTTTCTTTTTATATTATTTTAATTGGCGCGCCAGCCTCGGCTGTCCGTGCCGGAATTATGGGCGGATTGATTTTAACCGCTGAATATTTTGGACGGCTGAACCAATCCTGGCGCGCGATAATTTTTGCCGGCGCTTTAATGCTTTTGGCGAATCCAAAAATTTTAATTTCTGATGTCGGATTCCAGCTTTCTTTTATGGCGGCTTTGGGAATAATTTTTCTTTTTCCGCTTTTTCAAAATCTTTTCAAAAAAATTCCAGATTTTTTCAAAGCGCGGACAACTCTCTGCCTTACTTTGTCAGCCCAAATTTTTACCTTGCCGCTTTTGGTTTTTCATTTTGGAAACTTATCAATAGTTTCTATCATAGCGAATATTTTAATCGTTCCTTTGGTTCCGGTAATAATGGTCGGTGGAATGATTGTTATTTTTTTCGGTTCGTTCTGGATTCTTTTGGGAAAAATTATTAGTTGGCCTGTCTGGCTTTTAATTTCTTACCAATTGAAAATTATTGAATTTTTATCCAATATTTCTTTTGCTTCTATATCAGTAGAAAAATTTAATGTTTTTTATATTTTGGTTTATTATATAATTTTAGCGGGAATTTTGGCTTGGATTAAAAGAAAAAAACCAAAAGAAGAGTATAAGGAGCAAGATGATGTATGGACTATTGCTTTTGAAAAGCGTTTCTGATACAATAAGATTACGGTTATGAAGTAAATTCTAAAAACCAAAAAGCTGAATATGTTGACAAGTAATAGATTTAAAGTTATTCTTAAGGAAATGAATTTTAAATTGGCAGTTTGTATTAAAAAATGAAATTTGACTTTAACTGTTTTTTTATGTTAAAATTAAATTTCAGATTTTAAAAGCAAATCATTAACGAAAGAAGCGGTTGATTTTCCAGCTCTTTCACAATTGAATAGAGAGTTAAACATTTTGAATCGTCCGATTAGCAATCATTAATTGCTAGTCAACCCGTTGGAAATTTATTTCTAACGGGGTAAATTAAATTAAATAAAAGTTAACTCATATAAAGCAAATGGCGGATGCCTTGATACCAAAAGACGATGAAGGACGTAGCATAGCTGCGATAAGCCTCGGGGACTCGCGTAGCAGAGTTTGATCCGGGGATTTCCGAATGGGGAAACCCTCTCCTGCCGCTTTTGTAAATCAGTTTATTAAATGTTAAAATTTCTTATTTCTTAATTCTTAATTTCTATTTATTTTTTATTTTCTAATTCTTATTTAAAAAATTAAAAAACAAGAATTAAGAATTAAATAAAAAATAAGAAATAAAAACTAATAAATGCAATTAGAATTTAATTATCAAAAATAACTTTGTGCAAATAAAAAGTTTAATAATTTATTCGTTGATTTATAAAAGTGGCAGGAGAATCTATGTCTGAATACATAGGGCATAGAGGACTACCAGGCGAATTGAAACATCTTAGTAGCCTGAGGAAAAGAAAAAAATCCTTCGCTTAGCGAAGGAACATTCCCTTAGTAGCGGCGAGCGAAACGGGAACAGCCCAAAATCACATTTGCTTCGCATTGGAAATAACAAATTAATTTTTGGTAACTGAAAACAGGAGGAACAAATAAAAAAAGAAAAAATGACTTTTAAAGAAGAGTTGGAAGTATTGAATAAATGGAAACAATCAGAAGAAATAGTAGAAATTGAGAACGCATTTGGAGAAAAGTTCAGAGGACTTATTGTAAAAGTAGAAAAAGGTTCTGTAGTCTACAAAGGATTAAAAAGAACTAACGAAGGAAGAGATTACGAAAAAGATGAAAAAGGACATACTACAGTAACGACAAGAGAAGATTTAATTTCAAATATTCAGATTACAAAACTTCCAGAAGAGATAAAAAGAAGACAAGTAAAAGCTGCTATTGATATAATAGAAAGAAACAAAGAAAATTAAAAAAAAAGAAGAAAAAAATAAGAAACTTTTTTCTTCTCTCTTTTTTCCAGTTACCAAAAAATCTTAAAATGTCACCCTGAGCATGTCGAAGGGTGATGGTCATGGTTCGACAAGCTCACTATGACATTTAATTAACAATTAAAAAAATTTGGAATTTCCATTGCGGAGTAAAGGTGGTGGTTGTAAGGCAAACACATTCTAAAGTTACAAAACATATATTTAGCCAAAGATTCTGGAAAGAATCGCCAAAGAAGGTAATAGTCCTGTAGGCGAAAAATATATGCCTTTATTGTGTTTGTCCTTGAGTACCGCAAAACTAGAGAAATTTTGTGGGAATCCGGCAGTCCTATAAAA
>DAOWLE010000022.1 GCA_030643545.1 bacterium
ATTTCTTTATTTTAAACAATTTCTATTGTTATTATAATCTGAAATTAAGTATTTGTCAATAACAAATGGCTATGTTAAACTAAAATTGAAAATATATTAATAATGTTAAAATGATTTATGAATATCTTCAACCGCCGGGCAAATTATGATTATGAAATTTTGGAAAAATTTGAGGGCGGTTTGGTATTGAAAGGATACGAAGTAAAAGCGATTAAGACCGGAAAAGCGAGTTTGAAAGGCGCTTATGTTGTTGTTCAAAATAATGAGGTGTTTTTGATAAACGCCCATATCAGTCCCTATCAAAAAGCGAATACGCCTGATAATTACCAGCCGGACCAAACCAGAAAAATTCTTCTTCATAAAAGCGAAATAAAATCACTTATTGGCAAAACAAGACAAAAGGGCTTGACATTAGTGCCAATAAAAATGTATACTAAAAAAGGACGAATAAAATTGCAATTCGGGCTTGGCAAAGGTAAAAGGAAATTTGACAAAAGAGAAGCAGTAGCCAAAAAAGAAGCGAAAAGAAGGATAGAAAGAGCGATGCGAGAAAAAAGTGATTTATGATTTACGAATTAAGATTTACGATTTAAAAATTTTATATTTGTTCTTTTAAAATCAAATTTTTGCTGTTTGGAAAAAGGAGGTGTGAAAATGTATGATAAAACAATAAAAGAATTAGAAAAACGATTTAAGAAAAAATTTCCAGGATTAAAACCGAATAGAAGAATAGACAAAAGATATCTACCTGAACATTTGCTTTTTATGTTGTCTCAAATTAAAGAATTTGATGACCAATTAAAAGCGTCAAGGTGGATAGGTTGGGTTCAAGCATTAGCAACGAATCTTTATGGGATTATAACCGACGAAGAGAATGATGAACTTATAAGAGAAGATGTTGAAAAATAAAATCTATTTCTTCTCTCTTTTTTCTAAACAACAATATAAAGTTAAAATTAGTTTTACATTTTGAATTGTCATTTTTCATTTTGATATTTGAATTTTGATTTTTATACGGGGATGCTTGGCATCGATAGGAGTTCATTTTAAAAATTGCGGATCGAGGATGTCGATATCTCGTTAAACTTTCGGCAAAAATATAAGTGCAAACTTATTTACAAAAGCAAAAGACGCTATCGCTTCGGCGTTTAGCGTTCCTAGCTATGTAACGGTTGCCGCTTAATCGCAGCAATCCATCTAATCTTCTGACTCCTGATGGGAAGAATTGGGTGCCAATTTATCAGGATAGATAATTCAGATGTTCTGGCGAATTATCAAAACAAAACAGAACTAAAATTATAAAGTTTTTGCCTAATTTATACTTTGTAATTTAAAATAATAATTGGGCTATATTCGTAGAAAATTTTTAGAAAAACTCACTACACGGGAGTTCGATTCTCCCCATCTCCACCCCGTTCCAAATTTCACAAAGTTGTTTGTTACAATTAAATTTAATAAGCAAAATTACTATTAGAAAATATTTTAAGAAAAAATTTAAAAAAAGATTAAGAACTAACGAGTGGATTAGAATTCCTCAAGTTCAGCTTATTGATGAAACTGGAAAAGATTTGGGCGTGCTTGATACTAATGAAGCGCGAAAAATAGCTCTTGAGAAAGAGCTTGATCTTGTTGAAGTTGACCCGACAAAAAATCCGTCAATCTGCAAGATTATGGATTTTGGAAAGCATCTTTATAAAGTTGCAAAACAGGAACGGATTCATAAAGCGCGCCAAAAAAAAACCGAGACAAAAGGAGTTAGATTTTCTTTGCGGACTTTTTCCAATGACTTGAATTTCAAAGCAAAGCAAGCGTATAAATTTTTAAAACAAGGGCATAAAGTCAAGATCGAAGTTATTTTAAAAGGACGGGAAAAAGCCCACCGCGATTTAGCCAAAGAAAAAATTGAAGAATTTTTAAAAATTATTTCTGATTTTAATGAACAAGAAGGAGAAAAATTTAAAATAATTACTGAGCAAGAAGCGAAAAGATCTCCTTTGGGGCTAATAATGATTATAGCAAGCAAACTTAATTAAATATGATCAGCGATTTAACTCGCGATCAATTGGAAAATTGTTTTATGAAAATGAAAACTAAAAAATCAATTGCTAAAAGGTTTAAGATAACTTCTAAAAAGAAAATTATGCACCGATCCGCGGGGCAGGATCATTTTAATTCTTCAGATAAAGGAAAAGTCACCCGAAGCAAACGCAAAGGAAAAACAATTTCCAAAGCGAATCAAAAAAGTGTTAGAAGAGCAATGCCGTATAGTTAATTTAAAATGTAAATATCAAAGATTAAAATGACAGAGCAAAATGTTAAAATGAAATAAATTAAAAACTATTTTAACATTAGCTAATTTTGAATTTTACATTGTCATTTTACATTTTGATTTTTGAATTTTGAATTTTTACTATGACAAGAATAAAACGCGGAATAATTGCAAAAAAGCGGCGCAACAAGGTAATCAAAAAAGCCAAGGGTTTTTTGGGGCGGCGAAGCAAGAAATTTAGAGCGGCAAAAGAAGCGCTGATGAAAGCGGGAACTTACGCTTACCGCGATCGGCGGACGAAAAAAAGAAGTTTTCGCCGGCTTTGGCAAATTAGAATTAACGCCGCTGTTCGGGCTGAAGATTTGACTTACAGCAAATTTATCGCCGGATTAAAAAAAGCCAATATTGAAATTGACCGGAAAATATTGGCTGACTTGGCATTAAATAATTCGGAAATATTTAAAAAAATTGTTGAAGTTTGCAAGAAATAAAAATTATCTTAAGGTCATAGATTGTAACCTTAAGATAAAAAACCAAAAGAAAAAATCGATTTTAGTTCTAAAAAATAAACTATAAAAAAGACGAGGATATATGTTCTCGTCTTCTTTTAATTTAAACGCTGAATCTTTTTAATAAATTATTTTCCGCCATATCTTTCTATTAAAACTTTTATATCTTTATCACATTCTGTATATGCTTCCCATATTTCTAAAGGAATGCCAGACTTATTAAGTTTAGGAACAACTTCATCATAAATTTCCGGCCCTTCTTTTAATAATTCCCCGAGCACGCTCGCCGCGCCTGGATGACCAGCACTTCTTTTTTTAATATCTTCTTTATATTTTTCTTCTTGATTATCCGCATCAGCAATTTTTTCTATATCTAAACCTTTCATTGCTCCTAAATTTTCTATTCCTATTTCCATAATATTGTCCTTTCTATTTTAAATTATGTTTTTATTATATTCGACCTCTGCTATTATAAAATACGCAAAATTTTTATAATGATATATAATAAATTCAATATGTAAAATCATGCACTGGATTTCTTGAAAAGTGTCTCTGCTTAAGTTTATTTTACCATAATTGAAATTTTACGACAAATTCAGCGATTAAAAAATTATTTGTCTTTCCATGATATCCAGCCGGCGATTATTATTCCCAAAGCGTCAATTCCAATATCAGAAATTTTTCCTTCGCGGGCTGAAATAAAAGTTTGGTGATATTCATCGGAAACCGCAAAAAGCGTTGCTAAAATAAATGACAAAGCAAGCGCTTTTTTAAATTTCAAATTTCGTTCTTCTATATTGTGAATAAGCAGAAAAGTTAAAATAGCGTATTCAAAAATATGAGCGGTTTTGCGGAGAAAGAAATCCCAGAAATTGCCAAAGCCGGAAGCTAATCCGGGCTGATGGGAGAAAAAAAATATTAAACCAACCCAAAGAAAAATCGGGATAAATGATTTAAAATCTGTAAAGATATTTTTTGAGATTGATTTTTTCATTTTTAAACTTTAATTCCTTCTATAGGAGCTTGATCCAGCCCCAAATTTTTAAAAAATTATCTGTTATGATTTATCTGTCCTAATTTAATTTTAACTATTCTTTTTCGCTATATTAACTTAAAATTTGGGGCTGGGGTTGACAAATTTTTATTTATGAGTATAATTAGAATTATAGGAATAGGAGGTGAATAAAGAAAAATGGAGAAAAAAATACCAAAAAGCATGCCGATAGTAAATAGAACACATAGCGCGTCAGACAGTGAGTTGCTGAATCAATATTCGACAACAAGCCATCCAGTGTTATTGTCCGTAGAAGAAATAGCTATGGATAATAGACAAGAAACGGGAAATATCAAATCCCCCTGTTGGGATTAAAGCTAATTGTAAATTGTACAAATAGCCACAATTCTAACATTTTTCTTTTTCATTTTTATTTCTCCATCATCAGCACATTTACACTCAACTTTTTAAAAGTTAAAAAACCAAAAAATTTCAAAATCACAAAATCCAAAGGAAAGAGAATTCAACAAAAACTCTTTCCTTCTTTTTTTACTTAAAAAATAAAATATGGTAAGATAAATCCAGAAGGCGACACGACCGCGTGTCGCCTTCAACAAAGAATAATGTGTCGTTTCTAATAAAAAATATGAATTTCACAAAAAAAAATGGCGCGGTTCCTTCGCAGAAAATTAAGGAAATGATTAAGGAAAATTATATTAAAAACGCGGATGAAAAAAATGTTCAACCGGCGAGTTTGGATTTAACGATTAGCGAAGAAGCGTATCAAATGAAAGGAACTTTTCTTCCGCGGATTGGCGAAAAAATCCAAGATATTGTCAAAAACGGAGTTTCCTCCAAAGTTGATTTAGCGCAACCGCTTGAACAGAATAAAATTTACTGGATAAAACTTCAGGAAGAATTAAATTTACCAAAAGGGATTTTCGCGCTTTCCAGCAATAAAAGTTCAACCGGAAGAATTAATATTCAGGCGCGGCTTCTGGCTGACGGAGTTCCGCGTTTTGACAGAGTCCATTCGCGTTATTGCGAAGATTCAAATTCTTATCGCGGATCTTTGTGGATTGAAATAATTCCCCGTTCTTTTCCGATAAAATTAACCGCCGGGGACAAGCTTAATCAGCTTCGTTTTTTTAATAATTGCTCTCATCTTTCAATTCGGGAATTAAAAAATACTTATTTGAAATACCAATTGCTTTTTGAAAAAGGCGGAAATTTTATCCAGGGTAAAGAAGTAAAAATCAGGGATGATGACGCCACTTTAATTTTATCTGTTGATTTGTCCAATTCCGGAAAAATAATCGGTTATAAAGCGATATCCTCTGATAAAATTCTGGAATTTCAAAAAATAGGATATTATAATTCTGAAGATTTCTTTGAACCGATTTTCGCGCCGAAAGACGACCATTTGATTTTGAAAAAAAACGAGTTTTATCTTTTTTCCACCAAAGAATTTATCCGGGTTCCGCCTTGCCTTGCCGCAGAGATGATTGCTTATGATATTTCCAATGGCGAATTCAGAAGCCATTACGCAGGTTTCTTTGATCCGGGATTCGGCTATGGAAAAAACGGCGAAGTAAAAGGCACTCCGGCAGTTCTTGAAGTGAGAGCTTTTGACAATAATTTTATTTTAAGGGACAACCAGCCGATTTGCAAAATGATTTATGATAAATTAAGCAGCCAGCCGGATTTAATCTACGGCGAAAAAAATCTCGGATCCCATTACGCGTTTCAAAGAGGACCGAAATTAAGCAAGCATTTTAAAATTTGAAGGTGGGCCATCCTGGATTTGAACCAGGGACATCGACCTTATAAGGATCGCGCTCTAACCGACTGAGCTAATGGCCCTTAAATTAAGATTATCTTTTTTAAATAAAAATGTCAATTTTTCAATTGGCATTTTTGATTGATAAATATTTGATTTTTTGCTAAAATAAAAGTATATGTTATTCTTTCTTGGCGAAAATTTGCCAAATATTTAACGAGCTGTTATTTGACGGCAATTCTCCGTTTAAAAATTCTTTTACTTCATTGATCGGAATAACAAAATTCACTAATTCTTCCTCTTCTTGGTTGGCTAAATATATTCCGACAACTTCACCCTTCAAATTTATCAAAACCGAACCGCTGAATTCTTCGCCTAATTTTCTGTCAATTTTTATTAAAGTGCTTGTTTTTTTCTCTTTGGATGTTTCGCCTTCTTTATTTTCGGAAATTTCTTCTATCTGATCAATCCGTGAAACCATAACGCTTGTTGTTTCCTCCCCGACTACGCCGAGTTTCTGCCCGACTTCCAGATTATCCGAATTGCCCAAAAGAATTACCGGTAAATTAGACGCTTCTATCTTAAAGAGAGCAAGCCCCAAAAGAGATTCTTTTTCAATTAATTTTCCTTGAAATGTTTCATCGCTTTGTGTTTTAATTGTTAAAGATTTCCCTTTTTCTTTATTTTTGGAAATTTCGTTTTCAACAGATGAAATAATTTTTTGTTCAGTTAGAATAATGCCGTCGCTGCTGAAAATAAATCCCGGCGATTTGGCTGTTTCAGAAATTACCGCGACTTTTGCCGGCAAGATTTTTTTAATCGCCTGAAGCAGTATTTCCTCTTCAGACATTTTTATTTCTTTTGTCTGGTTGATAATTGTCGTTCCGTTGCTCGTTTTTTTCAAAAATTCATAGCGGCTCAATGACGGATGATTAGACAAATAAGGAAATAAAAAACGGTCAGCCAAAATTCCGCCAAGCCCGCCGATGATTAAAATAAAAAATCCGATAAAAAACAATCGGACAATTTTATAAAATCGTTGCGGGCGATAAGGTTTTGGAAATGTTTCTAATGGCTCCGTCTGATTCTCGCTTTTCTTAAAAAAATCTTCAGCTGTTCTTGAAGCCGTTTTCTGCCGAGCTTTAATAGATTTTATTTTAATATTTTTCATAGATAGAATATTATAAAACAATCTTCTATTAAAATAATAACATAAAATTTAATTTTCAACAAATATAATTATGTCCGCAATTAATTCTCTCATCATTAATTACCTTGAATATCTTGAAATTGAGAAAAATCGCTCTAAGAAAACGATTGAAAACTATGATCGTTATTTGAAAAGATTTATTAACTGGTCAAAAATTGAAAAACCGGATAAGATTAATCTGGAGGCGATTCGCAAATACAGAATTTTTCTTAATCGTTTTCAAAACGAAAAAAAAGAAACGTTAAAAAAAAATACCCAGAATTATCACTTAATCGCCTTAAGAAGTTTTTTAAAATATCTTGCCAAGCGGGATATTAAAACTTTAGCCGCGGAAAAAATAGAATTAGGAAAAACATCTGTCCGCCAGGTTGAATTTTTGGAACCCGACGAATTAAACCGTCTTTTGGAAGTGTCAAACAAAGGAAATCTAATCGGTTTAAGAGACAGAGCGATTTTGGAATTATTTTTTTCAACTGGTTTGCGCGTTTCAGAACTTTCTAAATTAAACCGAAAAGATATTAATTTGAAAAAGGATGAGTTCACCGTACGGGGGAAAGGGGATAAATTAAGAATAGTTTTCGTTTCTGAGCAGGCAAAATCCGCGCTCAAAAATTATTTAAGCGAAAGAACTGATTTAGATAAAACATTATTTATTAGAATTGATAGAGCGCAAAAAAATAAAAATGACCAAGAATCTTTCCGTTTAACTCCCCGAAGTATTCAGAGAATTGTTAAAAAATACGCGCTTGCCGCCGGGATTACCAAGAAAGTTACTCCGCATACAATCCGCCACAGTTATGCCACCGATCTTTTAGCCGCCGGAGCCGACATTCGTTCGGTCCAGACAATGCTGGGGCACAGCAGCATCACCACCACGCAAATTTACACTCATATTACTGACAAAAAATTAAAGGAAACTTATAAAAGCTATCACGGTAAATCAAAATAATTTTTATTTTTAAATTTAATATTATGTATCTTTCTATCGTCATTCCCGCTTATAACGAAGAAAAGCGGATCGGCAAAACAATTTTTGCAATAAATGAATATTTACAAAAGCAAAATTATCCTTATGAAATAATCGTTTCTGACGACGGTTCAAAAGACAATACAGTTGAATTGGTAAAAAAATTAGGAGAAAAAATAGAAAATTTAAGAGTAATTGACAATAAGGAAAATCACGGAAAAGGATATGTTGTCCGCCAGGGAATTATGGAAGCAAAAGGAGAATATCGCTTGTTTATGGACGCTGACAACGCGACGACTGTAAATCAGGTTGAAAACTTGCTGCCATTTTTTAAAGACAGTTATGATGTTGTAATCGGCGATCGCGATTTAAAAGAAAGCGAGATTAAAAAACATCAATCGCGTTTTAAAGAAACTCTGGGAAATATGGCAAATGTTTTAATTCAAATTCTGGCAGTGCCGGGAATTAAAGACACCCAATGCGGGTTTAAATGTTTTTCAAAAAAATTCGTGGAAAACATTTTTCCAAAATTAAAAGTGGACCGCTGGGGTTTTGATATTGAAATTTTGGCTTTAGCGAGAAAATTCGGATATAAAATAAAAACCGTTCCGGTTGTCTGGATAAACGACGAAGAAAGTAAAGTTTCTATGAGCGGATATATTAATACTCTTAAAGAATTGTTTCAGATAAAGTGGAATTTAATAAGCGGAAAATATAAATAATAACAAATTCATTTATGATAATTTTAGGAATTGATCCGGGAACTGCTACAATCGGATACGGAGTTATTACGGCAGGCGGCAAACGGCAGGCGGCAAACGGCAAATTACAAAAAGAAGATTTGGAATTAATTGATTATGGGTGTATTATTACTAAGCCGGATTCAAGCACGTCTGAACGGCTTTTAATTTTAAATAAAGAATTGAAAAAAATAATTGAAAAATTCAAGCCGGATCTGATGGCTGTGGAAGATATTTTCTTTTTTAAAAATTTGAAAACAGCGATTAAAGTCGCCCAGGCGCGGGGAGTAATTTTATTAACCGGAGAAGAGGCAAAACTGCGGATTTTTGAATACACCCCTTTGCAAATAAAACAGGCGATTGTCAGTTATGGCCGGGCTGATAAAAGGCAGGTTCAGGAAATGGTTAAAATTTTATTAAGATTAAAAGAAATTCCAAAATCCGACGACGCCGCCGATGCTTTAGCTGCGGCAATCTGCTGCGGACATTCAGTCGGAAATGGGTTTTAAAAATTAAAAAATAAACTTATGAAATTAAAAATATTATTTTTGCAAACTTTCCCTCTTTGGGGATGCGGCAGCGGAACTTATGTTCGCCATTTAACTAAAGAAATAGCAAAAGCCGGACATAAAGTTGCTATTATCTGCCCTGACAAACGAAAAGTCAAGGGAGTAAAATTATTTAATATTAAACTTCCTTTTTTTGTTGCTTTTACCGGACATCCCGAACATAAAGAATGCAAGCTCTATCATAAAATTTCCAATAAAGAAATTGCTATTATTTATCAAACATTTTTAAAGTCAGTTATTGAAATAGTTGAAGAATTCAAGCCGGATATTATTCATGTTCAGCATCTTTCTATTTTTAGCTGGGTGGCTAATTTTATTAAATCTATCTACAGAATAAATTATATTATCACTTCGCATGGAACCGGACTTTACGCAGCTTCTTTAGACAAAAGATATATTCCCTTTACTTCCAGCGCTATTAAAAGAGCAAAAAAAATAACCGCGGTAAGTGGAGATACAAAAGGATGGATCACTGAAATATTCGGTAAAGAACATTTAAAAAAAATACGCATTATTCCCGGCGGCATTGATATCAAAAATTTTCCTTCTGAAAAAGAAACTAAAATTATTAATAAAAAATATAATTTAGATAATAAAAAAATTGTTTTATTCTCCGGTAAATTGACTCGTTTAAAAGGAGTAGAATATCTTATTAAGGCATCCTCTAAAATCAAAGGGGATGTTTATATTATCGGCGGTGGTTCTGAATTAGATAGATTAAAAAAAATGACAAAAGATTTAAAATTAAAAAATGTCCATTTTCTGGGATATATGGGTGAGCAAGAATCTAAAAAGTTAAGAGATTTTTATTATCGGGCTGATGTTTTTGTCGCGCCGTCTGTCTGGGACGAACCGTTAGGATTAGTAATTTTAGAAGCGATGATTTGTAAAACTCCGGTAGTGGTAACTCGAAAAGGAGGAATTCCTTTAGCGGTTAAAGATGGTTATAATGGACTTTTTGTTCGTCCGCGAAATAGCAACCAAATCGCCGAAGCAGTTAACAAACTTTTAGACGATGAAAAATTGCGAAAAAAAATGGGTGAAAACGCGCGAAAGACAGTTAAAGAAAAATTTAGCTGGAAAAAAATCAGTAAAAAATTTGAATATCTTTATAGTAAATATGCTAATAACGGAAGCAAAAAAAATAATCAAAAAAAATAAGCGAACATGGTAAGCAAGTTCGCTTAAAAATTTTTAAAGATAGATTGCGGGATCGTTCACAATTATTCCGTCAGCACCAAGTTTCATTAGCTTTTCAAATTGCCCTTTTGATATTTCTCCGCCTTGAATTTCGTTCATTCTGCCGGCAGTAACGATGACTTTCTTTTTAGCGAGTTGCATTTTCTCTAGAATATAATTAGGATCTATAATTTCATCAAAATCGTTTTGTAGCCAACCTTGCCAGACTCGGACATAATCTATAGCATTATTATCTGGTTTAATGTTTATTACATTCTCAATTGTTCCAAGCAACAAAGTGGTCATCCGACTTTGCAATTTTATGCACATCGCGTCTTCTGTGAAAGGAGTACCAAGTATTACCTGCTCTACGAGATTGAAACTTCTCACTAAGCTTACTATTTTATCAAGCACTTCTTCGTTTTTCTGTTCTTTTTTGATATCAAGAACAACTTTTATTTCTTTTCCGCTTTCCGCTACCAAGTTTAAAACTTCTGGCAATGTTGGTATTCTGGCGACATCGCTTCTGCCGTGGACTGTTGCCGGCGCAAAAACAATTGAGCCGTCGTTTCTGTTTATCCCGAATTTTCTTACTGCTTCAATTGGATACTGGCTGATATGGTCTTGTCTTAATTTCTCGTGATGAGCGATCACTAATCCATTTTGGCACATTCGCACATCTATTTCAAAGTTCAATCCCATCGCGACACAATACTGGATTCCCTCTATCGTATTCCCTATAAAGCATCCGCATCCTGCCCGATGGGCAAATATTCTATCTTTTATTTTCAATTTTATCCCTCCTATAAAGGTGCATTTGCTATAATTGCTTAAAGCAATCATAACTAAAGAAGTATAGCAAAATTATAAAAATATGTCAATAGTCAGTGCTAAAATAGAAAAATTTGTCAAAGCATCAAAAAAAGTTTTTAATTTATGCCGCGTAGAAAATAAATTAGGAACTGCTTTTTTTGCTTCTGATCCAAATTTAAGATATCCATGGATTTACATCAGAGATTTTTCTTGTGTTATAAATGGATTTTCAGAATTAGGCGATTTTAAAACAACCAAAAAGTGCTGTGAATTTTTATTAAATATTCAAGCTGAAGATGGGCAATGGTTTCAAAAATATGACGATTTAGGCAGGCGTAAAGATATTGAAAAAGAAAAATCAATTATTCAGGAAGACAATACTCCTTTGGCTCTTTGGGCAATACTTTCTTATATTTATGAATCAGGCGATGAAAAATTTAAAAATGAAAATAAAAAGAAAATAGAAAAATCATTGTTTTGGATAGAAACTTGTCATCAAAAAAGCTTGGAAAAATTAGGATTAGTTTATTCTACGACATCTATCCATCAAACGCCCGGCTTTAATCAAGGTTATGAAATTTGGCATAATTCATTAGTAGTAAAAGTTTTTTCATTAGCCACTAAAATTTACAATAATAATCATTATAAAGAATTAGTTGATTACATAAAAAAGAACATTAGCGAAAAATTAATTGTTGATGATAGATTTATTAGAAAACTTGATGATAACAAAAAACCGGATTTGGCGCCGGATATAATTATAATCAGTCCGTCTCATTTTAATATTTTCGCCCGAGAAGATTTAATAAACAAAGAATTAAGTTTTTCTAAAACGATAAAAAATTCCTTAAAATATTTAGAAGAAAAATTACCTGACAAAGAAATGGGCGGATTTTTCCGCTATCCTAACGAGATTACTAAAAAATGGCATTCTAAAGATAATTGGACAATCAATGATCCGTTAGTGCCTGGACCTTATTTTATAACTACTACTTTTATAATACAATCATATTGGCAGTTAAGAGAGAAAAATAAAGCGAATAAATTACTTGATTGGCTGTTGAACCAAGCTGTAAATGGGCAAATGGCAGAACATCTTACTTCCCGCAAAAGATTTTTTGCTTATCGCGGCAAAGAATGGAAATATATGCTAAAACACAAAAAAGACAAAAAATATTTAGAAGGAGTTAAGAAAAATTTTGATAATTTAGAGAAAGAAGCGAAAAAAAGCGATATTCTTCATTATGTTCTGCCTTTTCCTTGGGCGCAAATGGAAGGATTAAAATGTTTAAAAGCAGGAAAATATATTAATAAATTTATTTTATAATTATGAAAAACAAAACAAAATTAAAAATCGCTGTTGTTGCTCCGCCGTTTACTGTTGTGCCTCCAAAAGGGCAGGGAGGAACTGAAAGAATTATTTATCAAATGATAGAAGAATTTAAAAAAAGAAAACATAGCGTAACGCTTTTTGGCGCCGGCAAATGCAAAACTTCGGCAAAATTTGTCCAAGTTTTTAAAAAAACAATCAGCGAAAGAAAAATTGACACCACTTACATAGAGGCGTCAAGAAATCTTCGATTGGAAACCGTTTATATCGCCAGTGTGATGGAAGAAATTCTAAAAAGAGAAAAAGATTTTGACATTGTTTTCAACCATATGCGGGGCGGGTATCTTTTTTTACCTTTGAGCAAATTTTTGAAAATTCCAGTAGTTAGCATTCTTCACTTGCCGATTTTTGAAGAATTGGGAAAACTTTTTTTACATTATAAAAATCCGAATATTATTACTATTTCAAACAACCAGAGAAAACCAGCGCCAAAAGTAAATTATTTAGCCACTGTTTATAACGGAGTTGATTTAAATGAATTTGAATTTTGCGACAAGCCAAAAGATTATTTTTTATTTGTCAGCGCAATCGGCGAACATAAAAATCCAAAAGAAGCGATTTTGGCGGCAAAGCGGACAAATTCAAAATTAATTTTAGCCGGCGGAAAAAAACGAGAACCGTATTTTTCAAAAGAAATAAAACCATTGATTGACGGAAAGCAAATTAAATATGTTGGAGAAGTATCAGGGAAAAAGAGGATTGATTTATACAAAAATGCCAAAGCGCTTTTATTTCCTATAAAATGGCCAGAACCGTTTGGCTTAGTGATGATTGAAGCAATGGCCTGCGGAACGCCGGTAATCGGATTTAAAAACGCTTCAGTGCCAGAAGTAGTAAAAAACGGAAAAACCGGTTTTATAGTTGATTCTTCAGTAAAAGGATTAGTTCAAGGAATTAAAAAAATAAATTCAATTAACAGAAAGGATTGCCGAAAATTAGTTGAAGAAAAATTTTCTTTAGAAAAAATGATTGACGGATACGAAAAAGTTTGTTTTAAAATATTAAAAAAATAACATTAATTGTCCAAATTATGAGAATAGCTCAAGTAGCTCCATTGTGGTTTTCGCTGCCTCCGAAAAAATTCGGCGGAACAGAATTAGTTGCTTATAATTTAAGCGAAGGTTTAGTTAAACGAGGCCATCAGGTTACTGTTTTTGCTTCTGGCGATTCTAATGTTTCAGGCAAATTAATTTCTGCTTGGCCGAAACATTTAATTAAAGAAAAAATAAACGGCAAAGTAGTCCCATGGAATAACGCACATTTTCCCTTGCTAAATCTTTACGAAGCTTTTTCTCGCGCTGATGAGTTTGACATTATTCATGTCCATGAAAATAGTTCTATCCTTTCTGGTTTTTTTGTTGATTTAGTTAGAACGCCAGTTATTACTACTTTGCACGATCCATTTATTGGACAGAAAAGCAAAGATAAGTGGGCTACTTTTAATAAATTTAAAAAACATAATTATATAAGCATTAGCAATACTCATAGAAAAAGCGCGTCATTAAAAATTAATTTTGTTGGCACAATTTATAACGGAATTGACTTAGAAAAATATAAATTTCAGGAAAGACCAAAGGGAGATTATTTAGTTTGGCTTGGAAGATTTTATCCAAGTAAAGGTGTTTCTGAAGCTATAAAAGTAGCTAAAAAAAGCGGTAAAAAAATAATTTTAGCGGGAATGATAGCCCAAAATAGTCCGTTGTCTTATAATTATTTTGAACAAAAAATTAAACCGCAATTTGAAAAAGGGAAAGTTGAATATGTGGGTGAAGTAAATTTATCTCAAAAAAATAAATTGTTAAAAAACGCTTTTGCTTTTCTTAATCCTATTCAATGGGAAGAGCCGTTCGGTTTGGTAATGATTGAAGCAATGGCTTGCGGAACGCCGGTGATTGCATTTAATCGAGGAGCGGTGCCGGAAATTATAAAACACGGGAAAACCGGTTTTATCGTGAAAAATGAAAAAGAAATGATTAGCGCCGTTAAAAAAGTTGATAAAATTAAACGGCAAGATTGCCGCAAACATATTGAAAAAAAATTCTCCACAGAAAAAATGGTAATAGAATATGAAAAAATTTATAAAAAATTAATTGAAAGGAAACAATTATGAAAAAGAAGAAATTAAAAATTGCTATGTTTTGCACTAATAAAATATCAACTCCGTTAAAAGGGAAAACGATATATGCTCCAGTAATGGTAACCAATCAATTAGTAGAAGGGATGATAAAAAAAGGGCACGATGTTACTCTTTTTGCCACTAAAGGTTCAAAAACAAAAGCTCGTCTTATTCATTGTGGATTAAATCCATTGGAATCGAAAAAAGTTTTGTTTAATTTGTTTGAAAAAGAAAAGGTTGAAACAGATCGTTTTTTTGAAAAAGTTTTACATTCTTATGAAACAATCGCTATTTCAAAAATTTATCAAATGGCTCAAAAAGAAAAATTTGATGTTATTCATATTCATCCATCAGATCGCGCCTTGCCTTTAGCTCCTCTTGTTTCAACACCTACAATTTTTACTCTGCATGATCCTATTGCTCCTTGGAGAAAATTTATTTATTCAGCTTATAAAAATATTCCTCAGATTTATTATGTTTCAATAAGTGACATACAAAGAAAACCATTGAAAAATTTGAATTATATTAACACTATTTATAACGGACTTGATTTAGAAAAATATCCTTTCAACGAAAAACCTAAAGAATCATTTATTTGCGCCGGAAGAATTACACAAGAAAAGGGAATTCATACTGCCATACAAGGAGCTAAAAAAGCTAAGGTTAAACTTTCTATTATCGGGTTTGCAAAAAAAGAAGAAGATTATTGGCAAAAAAAGATTAAGCCATATCTTGATAAAAATATAAAATACAAAGGAATGGTTCCTCTATCAGAAGTTTTTGAATTTTATCAAAATTCCAAAGCATTGCTTTTCCCTATCCAATGGGAAGAGCCATTCGGCTTGGTAATGATTGAAGCAATGGCCTGCGGTACGCCGGTGATTGCATTTAATCGAGGAGCGGTGCCGGAAGTGGTAAAAGATGGAAAAACAGGATTTATTATTCCTCAATTTGATAAAAATAAAAAGGTCAATATTAAAGGATTGGTTGAGGCAATAAAAAAGATAGATCAAATAGATAGAAAAGAATGCCGTAAACATGTTGAAGAAAATTTCACTATTAAAAAAATGGTTGATGGATATGAAGATGCTTATTATAAAGTAATTAAAGATTGGAGGATAAAAAATGGAAAATAATTTTGAAAAATATTCTTTTTTTAATATTGAAGCAATAGAAGATAAAAAAAGCAATATAAAAGAAAAGTTAAAAAATATTTCTGAAGATTTATCAGAAAAAAAACTTATTCCTATCAAACTTTTTCAAAAAAACAATATTATTGATTTAACTATTAAAAAAAAACATAAAACAATTTTTAAAGGTCCTTTTATTGTTTTGGAAGTAAAAAAAACAGACAAAAATGGAAAAATTAAAAAGTTTTTATACAAAGGTCAGATTAAAGACAATGTTCCGTTCAGAGATATAAGGAAAGAAGAAATAATGTATAGAGATATTTTGCCGGAGATTTATAAAAATCTTCCAGAAAATATTAAAAGAAAAGTCGTTTTTCCAAAATTGATTGAAGGTGTAAGTCCAAAAACAAAAATAAAATCAATTGTTAGAGAAAAAATAGAAGGCGTGATTTGCGGAACTCACGATGCGACTAAAAAAAATATCTGGGATAAAAAAGATATAGAAGCAATTTGTTATCTTATAAAAGAATTTCAGAAGTTAAATCCAGCAAAAATAAAAAAGGGTTTTCCGGAACTTTTAGAAAGAAATTTTATTGAGTTTTATAAAAATAATTTTGAAAAATACGCTGAACCGGTAAAAAATTTACTAAGTGAAAAATATGTAGAAAAAATGAAAAAACTCCTTCAAAAAGATGAAAAGGTTATTTCAAAACAATCGCCCGTTCTGCTTTCTGAAGATATATTTTGTTTTAATATTTTTAAAACATCCGAAGAAAAACTTGGATTTATTGATTGGGAAAGGCCTCATATCGGAAAAGATATAAGCGCGGATTACGGAAAACTTATTTCAAGATTATGGACAAATCCTGAATTACAAGAAGAAGCTATTAAAATTACTTTAAAAATAAATAAAGAAAATCCACAGTTTAAAGATATGTTAAGAGCAAGTTTAGTATTTTTGGAAGGAGGATATTCTTTTCATTATTACTTTAAAAAATTAGATAGTAATAATCCGCAAGAAAAAAGGGAGGCGGAAAAAGCCGTAAAAGTTTTCAAAAAACTTTTTAAAGATATTTTAGATAATAAAGGAATATGGCAGGAAAAAAATTAATAAAAAATAATAATCAAATCTCGAAAAATCTCTGGATTGCCGGAGGATATTATGTTGATTTTGATGAGATGAGCCAATTCAGAATTATCGGGCCAAATAATCATCTTTATTGCGGCTTAATTGATATTCCGCGCCATAAGATAAAAATAGAAAGTATTAAGGATAAAAATAATATTTTAGAAATAAAAGGATATTTTCTCGGAAAAAATATTAATCTATATTATCCGGCGATGGATGATATCAGAACTGTAAGAAATTTAACAAAAAATGCCTGTTCTTTTCTTGAAATCAGAAATCAGCATTTTAATCAAATGATTCCTAAGAAAATTCAATTTAAAGATACAAAAAACAGTTCATCAATTACTTTCAAACGGTCGTATGAAGAAAATTTATATTATCAAACAACTTTCAATTTTCCAAAAAATATTCTGGTTGAAAAAATAAAAAAGCCGTTTAAGGGATTTAAAATTTCCGCAAAAACAGAAAATAAAATTAAATTTATTATTTTAGCGGAAACAAATGATTTGCGCCAAAAAGAATTCAAGGATTTTTTTCTTTCAGGCACAAATTTTTTTGATTTTAAAAAATTTGGCAAGCATTCAAAAGCAGTAAAAAAAATTTGGCAGAGAACAGAAAAAGAAATTATTCATCTTATCAACTGGGGTAAAACTTCCGGCGATAATTTTGGAACAATTTTTCCCCGCGACTGGATGGAATCAGCGGATTTAGGAATTCATGATTTGCGTCCGGAAATTATCAGTTATATGTATGAAGCGTCTTTAAAAAATGTCAATCAAAAAGGTGAGAGCTGGCATGAAGATGTTGTTGGAGAATATAAATATGAGCATGAAATTTCCGGCAAGGATATTTTAGACCGCCATATGATTGATATTGAACCGCATTATATTATCGGATTGAAAAATTTGCCAAGCGATTTTTTAGTTGATAAAAAAAATAAAGAAAAGATGAAAAAAACGGCTGAATATTTAGTCAGGCAAGCGAGAAAAAATGATTTTATTATTTTTAAAAAACTTCCTAAAAATATTCAGAAAAAAGGCCAAAAATATTATTTTAGCGGCAATTGGCGGGATAGTGGCTGGGCGTTTAAAAAAATCAGCCAAGTAATCGCTCCTTTTGATGTAAATTGCGTTTTTTATCCGGAAGCGTTAAAAACATTAAAAAAATTCCAGAAAAAATTAGGTTTAAAAATAAAAGACATAAATAAATTAATAAAAAAATGGGAAGGCAAAAAGAAATATTATTCTTTTAAAAATTCAGACGGAAAATCAGCTTACGCTTTAGCTGTTTACGGAATAGAAAATAAAAAAGGAAAAATAGAATATAAAAAAATGAAAGTTAATCATTTAGACGAATCATATCTTTTCACTTACAATGACGGAACACAAACAGATATAAAAAGTTTTTGCCAGCGTCTTTTAGATTCAAATTATTTTTATACGCCTTCCGGTCCAACGCTTATATCTAAAAATAATAAATACGGCTACACTTCTAACGAGTATCACGGATTAGTTGTCTGGACAAAACAAACCGCTTTTGTTATTTTAGGATTAAGCAAATATTTAAAAAAAGCTATTGTTGAAGAATGGCCGAAAGATTTACAAAAATTAATTAAAAAAACGATTTTGACTATTTCTGAAGATACAATAAAAACTTTCGATTATTTAGATTATATTCCAGAAGTCCATTGGGACGACAACGGAACTCCTTTGCTTTATTCTGATCAGCCGAATATGAAAATGTCCGTAAGCGAAGTCCAACTTTGGTCGGCTGTTGGCGCAAGAAGAATTATCAGAAAATATTACGAATTGTTAACTGATCCAAAATATAAAAAAATATGAAACAAAATAAATCCATAATTGCTTTTGATATTGGCGCGAGTAAAATTGCCTACGGCGTTGCCGGCCTTCCGCTCTTGCCTGCCAGCAGGCAAGGTTCGGCTTCCAGTTTTCAACATTTCAATAAAATTAAAACTCCGAAGAGCAAAAAAGAAATTATTGAAAAAATTATTGAAATTGTCGCACCCCTCCTTGATCCTCCCCTTGCGAATAAGGGGAGGAAGAATGCTTATGGGAAAATTATCGGCGTTGGAATTGGAATGGCCGGGCAAATGGATTTTAAAAAAGGGAAAGTTTTGTCTTCTTTGGTTGCGGATGGATGGAAAAATGTTCCTTTAAAAAATATTTTAGAGAAAAGATTGAAAATTCCGGTTACGCTTGATAATGACGCTCATTGTTTTGTTTTGGGCGAAGTAAAATTCGGCGTGGCGAAAAATTATCAGCATATTGTTGGGCTAACCTTGGGAACTGCTATTGGAGGCGGGATTATTATTGACGGCAAACTTTACCACGGAATGAATAACACTACTGGTGAATTTACTTATACTGTTGTTAATACAAATAAAGATTTAGAAGTTCTTATTAAAGGAGCAAAAGACACTTGCAAAAAAACTGGTTGTTATCATTTAGGAGAGTGGGCGGCTGGCAAAGGAATGGAAAGATTATATAAAAAATTGACCAGCAAGAATTTGGCCGCTTTTGAAATAAAAAAAAGAGCGCTCAAAGGAGAAAAAGCGGCTCTTAAAATAATTAATTTATCAGCTGAATCCTTGGGGTGTGAAATAGCGAATATTATTAATTTTTTAAATCCGGAAATTATTGTCATCGGCGGCGGATTGAGCAAAATGGATATTCTTTGGAAACCGATGATTCAGGAAGCAAAAAAAAGAGTTTTCTTCGCTCCTTTGAAAAAAACAAAAATAGTCCGTTCGCAATTATTAGAAAAAGCAAACCTTCTCGGCGCGGCAAGTTTGGTTTTAAAATCTTAATATAGTAATACTATTTTAAAATCAACTGCTGTCATTCCCGCGCAGGAGAGAATCCACTATTAAAATAAGTGTTACTATAAACATAGATTCCTGCCTCCGCAGGAATGACAGATTGAGAAAATTATCAAAACAAATAATCTCCTTACCGATCGGTAAGGAGATTATTTGTTTTCGGACTTGACATTTTTTCGGACTTATGATAATCTATAAAAACAAAATACAAAAAATAATTAAATGAAATTCAATTATTCCCCTCTTGCTGTGTCCCGTTTTTTTCGGGAAGAGGGATTAGGAGTGGATTTGCTCTTTTAAAATTAAATGAAGAATCTCTATGATTATTTGTTTTTTTTGAAACGAATGATTACAAGGATTCTTCATAAAAGGAGGTAAAAAGAATCTCAAAAAAGGAGAATAAAAAGAAGTGACAAAAAATGGTAGAAGAAAGTTTAGTAGATTTAACAGAAGCGAAAATATTGCGCGATGAGCATAATTTCAGAAAAGCAATGGAAACCACAGACAAGATTGAAAAAGATTTGGAAAAGAAATGGGAATTAGGGGACATAGAAGAATTTCTATATCTTCTGGAAATATTGAGAATAGAAAATTTTAGAATATCTGTTTTGTTTAAAATGTTAATTGAAAAGAAAGCAAAAAGAGGTGAATAAAACAATGAAAGCATTAGAAGAAAAAACGGGAAAGAAAGTAGAAAGCGAGGATTCTGAATTGGCTCGGATAGGGGTATCACTGCCATCTAATCTGTTGAATAAGTTTGAGAAGATAATTAGAGGGCGAGGATATTCATCAAGGTCTGAAGGGATAAGAGATGCGATTAGAGCATATATAATAGAACATGAGTGGATGGAGCGCGAATCCGGAGAAAAGATAGGAGTTATAGCCTATACCTACGACCATAGTCAAAGAGAATTACGGAGGAAACTGGAGGAAACAGAGAATGATTTCAAAGATATTATAGAAACATCCAGCAGAGCTTTAGTAGATGATAAAACTGATTTCGCGACAGTGACAGTAAAGGGCGATGCCAAACAGATAAAAGAATTAGCAGAAAGAATAATGAGTCAAAGAGGAGTAAAGTATTTGAAATTAACGATAACTCGCATCTGAAAAGAACAAAAAACTAAAAACTTAAGGGGAATAAATTCATTTTGAATGTCCCCTCTTTTTTTTGCTTAAATTTTAAAACAAAAACTTCTCCTTTACTTACCGATCGGTAAGGAGATTTAGTAATTGAGAATTGACCCCGCCCTAACTCCAAAGCACAACTTTCATTTAAAAATAACCAAAAGGCGAAGCCGCCTTGCGGCTCTGTCATTCTATCATAAAAAATATTGTGAAAGAATTAGGGCGGGGTTGACAAATATTTAAATACTTGATAAAGTTTGATTGATGGTAAAAAAAAAGAAGCCATCCAATAGAAACAAAAAAAATAATATTAAAAAATAAGAGGGTATGAAAGATGGATATAAAACCAATAAGAAAAATTTTGAAAGAACAAAGGAGAAAAGCAATATATGAAGGAGAGCGGCAAGAACTTTTACAATATGGTATAAATATTTTCTGTGAGCCGGATGGAAGAATTCATGGCGAAGATAACGAAGAGGGTAAAACTTTTGAAGGAATTGATGCAGTATTAGAAGAAATAAAAGCAAGGAGTGGGTAAAAAAAGAGATGATGTGAAATGAAAAAAGAAAAAATAGTAGCAATCGGTATCGTTGAAAAAGGAGGAAAGATATTATTAATCCGTCGTGTAATTCAAGAAGGAGATCTTCAATGGTGTTTTCCTGGTGGAGAAATAGAAACGAAAGATGGCACAGAACAAGAAGCAATAATTAGGGAAGTCAAGGAAGAAACAAATATTAATTGTTTGCCAGTTAGCAAATTAGGAGAAAGAATACATCCCGATACAGAAAAAACCTTAACCTATTGGAGATGCACTTACAAAGACGGCAAACACGCTATACAAGATCCAAAAGAAATAGCTGATATTTTATGGGCTTCACCTTCAGAAGTATTTAAATTGATCACTACTGATATTTTCCCGCCCGTTAAACTCCTCTTGGAAGAAATCTTAGCGAAATAAATCAAAACTCAAAATCATTTAAAACTAAAGGAGTTTAAGAAATCAACGATTTCTAATTATGCTCCTTCTTTTTTTATCTAAATTTCAACAAGTTTTATTTATCCTACAACTTGCCAATAAAAGCCCGGCAATAAGCCAAAAAGTTAGTTGTCCTTGCTGAATTGTCCAGAAATAATGGTCAAAAAAGCCAATAAATAAAAATCCTAAGAAAATTACTGAAATAAATCCAGTACATAAATTTATGTGCTGGGTAAAAATTGTTTCACGTGAAACAATTTGATTTCTTCCCTTTAAATAAGCCATTTTTAGTATTTTAAAAATGAAAAAGATAAATAAAATCAATCCAATTATGCCAATTTCCGCGGCAATTAATAAATAAAAATTATGAACCGGCTGGTATTGCCAGGATTCTAAAGAAGACCCCTGTTTCTCCCCCTTGATAAGGAGGAGATTAAGAGGGGGTATTTTTTCCTTATTAAAGGGGAAAAAATTATCATAATTTAAAACAAAATTTCCCATTCCTACGCCCAAAAATGGGCTTTTTTTAATCATTTCAAAAGAAAAGGAATTAAATAAAAAACGATCGCTGATTGCTTGATCATTTTTATTTAATTCAAATCGCGTGGAAATTTGTGGGGAAAGTATAATTGAAAAACAAGAAATAATAAGAATTATAATTATCAAAGAAGTGAATTTTCGTTTAAATAAAGCAAAAATTGGAATTGTTTCATGTGAAACATTTTTATAATAAAGAAAAATAAAGCAAAAAAGAGAAAATAGGCCAGCCAACCACGCGGTTCTTGAAAAAGTAAGAATAAAAGCCAAAAATTGTATGCTAATTAAAGCAATTAAAAGCAAAAATTGCCAATTTTGTTTTAAAAATTGTTTAAATAAAGAAATCCCCCTAACCCCCTTTAAAAAGGGGGAAACAGAAGGCGACATTCCGGAATGTCGCCTTCGGAAAATTGTCATTCCCAATTTGATTGGAAATCCAGAATCTGAAGGCGATACGACGTCGTGTCGCCTTTTTATGTAAAAAAACAAAAAATAAAAACTAATAAATAAACTCATCAACAAAAATCCGGCTAAAACATTTGGGTGTGGAAAAGTTCCATAAACGCGGATGATTTTTTCTCCATCAACGACAATTTTTGCCACTCCAGCTAAATCAGGGGATAAAATCGGTTCTCCAAGCCATTTTAAACCTAAATTACTTTGTTTATAATATTGTGCGACACTAATTATTGCCTGTGTAAAACCTGTGGATAAGATGAGAATAAAGCAGAAATAAAGCTTTTTTAAGCTGTTAATAAGTTTTCCAGCAAGGATAAATAGTAAAACAAATTCAAATAATTTTAAAACTTGATAAGTCCCCACTATATTGTTTTTCGCTGAAAATATGCTTAAAACAGCGCAAATTAGGAAAAAGAATAGAATATAATAAATAATGTTTTGTTTTAGAGACATTTTTAAAGATTGTGCCGACAGAAAAATCCTCCTTAAAATTGTCATTCTCAACCTGCCTACCGGACAGACAGGTTTGATTGGGAATCCAGATTTTTTTACCTGTCTTAAAATCCAAAAAAATAAAGCTAAAATAAAAAAAATATCCGATAAATAAAGGAAAAAAGTTGTATAATGGACAAAAGCGCCGGTAAAATAAGAATCTTTTGACAAAAATACCAATTTAGTTCCCAGTGGAATGGATAAAATAAAAAAATAGAAAAAAGTTAAGTCAAGATTATTTGAGATTTTTTTAAAAATTGATCGCATATTTTGATAATTTTAATCTACACACTTTTATTATACTCAAAAAATCAGTTTTTTGCCAGAAAAAAAAGAACCAAGATGTATTTTACAACTTGGCTTTTAATTTGATTTATTTTTTTTCAAATCGATTTCTTTCAAATCGATCCGAATGCTCTATCTCCAGCATCGCCTAATCCAGGAACAATATAGCCATCACTATTCAATACGGGATCAATTGAAACTGTGACGATAATAGTATCTGGATACGCTTTTCTAATTTTATCTATGCCAATTTTTGTTGAAATTATAGACAGAAGAATTATTTTTTTCGGTTTTTGCTTTCCTTCTGTTATATATTTCATAATTTCTAAAAGCGTACTTCCGGTCGCAAGCATTGGATCAGCGATTATTACTACGTCTTCGTCTGTAATCTCTGGGAATTTGGCATAATTAATTTCAATATCAAAAGAATCGTTCTTCATTCCTTTTTCTTCTTTTCTTCTGGCGCTAATTACTCCTTGTTTTGCGTGCGGAAATGCTTTAAGAAGTCCTTCAACAAAAGGAGACGCTGCTCTTAAAACATTGATTATCACTATTTTCTCTTTATCAACAACAGCAACTCCCATACATTTACCTAATGGTGTTTCAATTTCTATTTCTTCTGTATTTAAAAGCTCCATCGATTCATATCCACCAATTCGCCCCATTTTGACAACGCTTTTTCTAAAACCAACCTGTTGAGTTTTTTTATCCCTTATCGTTGTTAATGCATCGCGCGCGACAACACTTCCAATAATCCATACCTTTTCTTCTACTTCTTTCATTCTCTATCCTCCTTATAAAAATATCCAAATTCCCCGCCCTTTTTTAGATTCTCTTCGGCAGTTAGAAAACAACTCCAGTAACATCCAGGACAATCTGTTTCTTCTCTCTCTTTTTTCCAATCTTTTTTGAATTCTTCAAATCTTTCTTTGTTCATTTCAAGTATATTGTATTTCTTGGATACTTCTCCTCTAATATCATTGCAAAGCATAAAAACTCCATCTGCGTCAATCCGCAATTGCGCGAGTTCACTGCATCTCCAGTTGCTGCGTATCCCGTATTTTGACATATTTACAAGGTAGGAATCAGGCATCGCTATTTTGCAACCTTCGTGTTTCATTTGCAATAATTTTATCACGACATTATTGATTTCCGGTCTATCTGCGTCTGTAAGTCTAAATTCGTCAGAAACATTCGCTCTAAATTCCCAATCATTTCCTTTTCCGCAAACAACAGGACATAAATTAACCCATATGCCATTGTCTGATAATGCTTTTACAATTTCAGGTATGTCTTGCAGATTTTTCTTGGAAATAACTACGTTCGCGCCAAGAAGTTTTATTCCTCCTCGTTTAAACTCCATAAGTTTCTTAAACCCGGCTTGCGATTTTGCGCTCCCGTCTTCATCTAAAGCTTTTACATCGCCGACACTATCAACACTAGCAAAATATCCCTGAATTCCAGCGCTTATCAAACTTTCTGTTTTATCATCGCCGAACATAGAATTAGACAAAACAGCGTATTTTATTGAAGTTTCCTTATTTATAAATCTGATTAAATCTTCAAAACCTTCTATAATAGTCGGTTCGCCGCCTAAAATTTTTACTGTTTTTATTCCTATTTTTTCTAAGTTCATAAACGCTTTTTCCCATTCATTGATACTCAATTCTTTTTTAAGCTGTTTTTTAACAAGGTTACAGTACCCACAGTGTAAATTACATCCTCTCGTCAAAAAAATCTGGCATTCTGTAATTTTTTTTCCTATTTTTCCTTTTCCCATTTTTTCTCACCCCTTTTTTCCTAAATTGTTTAATGTGCCGTCTTTGAAAATAACGTATCTTTAAAATCAACCTACCATAAATTAAAAATTCTGTCAAAAAAAGAAGCCATCCGAAAATGACTTTTTACTTTATTTGTTTTGAAAAAAAAATAAAATCCCTTTTATTTTTTCTTTATAACATCAAACTCCTTCATTATCTCTTTTCTTTTTGCGACTTTTTTTTCTAGACTGTTATTTGACAAATTTATCTTTCCTTGCAACCACTGTAACTGAGGCAAATGTTTTTCTAATGCAATTGACAAAGCCGCTATTGCCGTTGCTTTTCTGTTTTTATCTGACTTATTTAACTTTATTTCCCCCTCTTTTTCTCGCCTTTCAAATTCATTCCCTATATCAATGGCTACTCTTTTAATATTGTCTTTTGGATCAAATCTTTCCAAGATACCAGAAATATTGTTTCTCATTATTATTTCATCTACCAGTTCTTCCATTGTTTTCGCGTTTCTTTTTGCCACTTTCCCTGTTTCTTCTTGTTGTGAATATCTTAATAACTCCTTACATTTCATCTTTGCAATATTGGATATCTCAATTAACTTTTTTTCTTCTCCCATTTTTTTTAATTCTACCCCCCCTAATTATTAGCGTTCATCTTTAAAGTTAGATTACCGCAAAATAAAAAAAATGTCAACTTTGTTTTGTATTTTTTTAAAAATTGACCCCGTTCCAATCCTAAAGCATAACTTTCGTTTAAGATAAACAAAAGGCGAAGCCGCCTTACGGCTCTATAATTCTATTACAATAAATCTTGCGATAGAATTGGAATGGGGTTGACAAAATCCGCTTGCCTTGTTATAAATACAATACCTGACAATAATTTATGATGGGTGATGATTTCAGCACCTTGAAAATTAGAAGGAGGAATAAAAAAGGGAGGTAAATAAAAAATGGATATTGTAGATGCATTAAGATTTGTTAAAAGAATTAGCGTAGGTCGATCTTGGATAGAAGAAAACAGAGGTAAATTATATCTTTTAGGGATAGACCCAAAAAATGTTCTTGCTTATAATATTAAAATAGACAGTGAATGTATTGAAAAAGAAACAAGCAAGAAAATTCATGGAAAATTAAATTTTTCTGGAGCAAATGTTTTTTGGGACAAGACGATTCCAAGAGAAAAAGCGTCATCAGTGATAATCAGACCGAAAGAAATTATTATTATATGGAATAATAACGGATTGAAAGCAGAAAAAACAATTTATATAATGCCAGATAAACAACCCGGGATAAATAAAAAAAATATAGGGAAAATAAAAAGGATGCTGCCTAAACCAGTAAAAACAACCATTGATATAAAGAAACTTAAAAAGATACTAAGATTTATAAATCAAAACTGGAAAGTAAGAATAGAAGGAAAAGAAAATATCTGCAACATTGTTTTCCAAGAAGTTTTCTCGCGCTGGGATTATATAGAAAATGACCGCATAGAAATAGAAAAAGATACGATAAAACTAATATGTCAAACTGGCGATATAAACGGAAAAATTAGTATAAAATATACATATCTACAAAAAATAGCGCCGCTGTTATCGGATCCTTTGCGTTTAGCGATAAAAACAGAGATGCCACTATACATAGCGACAAAAACAGGAGCAGAATTTTTAATAGCACCTCTTTATAACTTTTAAGGACTATATTTAAATAGTCCTCTTTTTTTATTCAAATTAAAACAAAAATAAAAGATTGACCCCGTTCCTAATTTCATAAGACGGTATAATACAAAAAAAGGGCCCAGAGCAACTTCGAATAGTTGGATTGTAACAGACGGTATTGCGAAATTAGGAAACGGGATTGACAAAATCTGCCTGTCTTGCTATAAATACAATATCTGACAATAATTTAATGATAGGTGATTGTAATTTAGCACCTTGAAAATTAGAAGGAGGGAAAACAAAAAAGGGAGGTAAAAAAATAATGGATAAAAAGAGAATGGGCAGAAAGACAACAGAAAAGACAGAAAGAGAATATCCCAGAAAATGTCTAGAATGCGGTTCTAAAAATATAGTAACTGGAAATGGAGAAACTTATTGCGCTGACTGCGGATTAGTAATAATAGAGAACATTATAGATCTTGGTTCTGAATGGAGCGCGTATGATTCTGAACAAGCAACAAAAAGAATAAGAGTAGGCCCGCCGATGACTTATAGAATAAATGATAAAGGATTAAAAGTTCCTATTGAGAAATTTTTAAAAGGAAAAGAAGGACATGCAGGAATAAATACAACAAAGGAACAAAGCTTTATTTTTGCGCTTTCTCAAATAGAACGAATGTCAAGCGCGCTTAGATTGCCAGAAAATATTAGAGAAGCCGCATCATTATTATACAGAAAAGCAATGCGTAAAAAGTTAATTAAGGGACGAAGCATAGAAGCCATAACTTCGGCAATTCTTTATATTGTTTGCAGACAATATGGAATACCTCGAACACTTGAAGAGATAAAACAAGTATCATGGGAGAATAAAGAGAAAAAAATATATAAAGCTGTAAATCTTCTCTTACGAAAACTTGAACTAAAAATTCCGCCTGCTTCTCCTGTGGACTTTGTACCTCGCTTTTGTTCTCTACTTGAGTTAAATAAAGAAACAGAGTCAATAGCGTTAGAAATAGCAGGAAAAATAGAATTAAACAATAATGGACAATTACCAACAGGAGTGACAGCCGGAGCTATTTATATCGCGGCAGCATTAAATGATGATGAGTATCGCGCAAAAAAAGAAATAGCTGAAATCACAGGCGTATCTATTCCTACAATCTTTGATAGATCCAAGGAAATATCAAAACAATTAGGCATAGATATGCCTGAAACTAAAAATAGAAAAAGAAGGACAAAAAACTCCTTCTCTTTTTTTTAATTAGAATAAAAAAAAAGACCTCATTTAGAATAATTTATTTTTTATCCCATCGTCCTCCTAAAACTCTCTTTCAAATTAGAAACAATATCAAAGTTTTTTAATTCTTTTGGATCAATCCATTTATATTCCAAATGCTCCCAGTCCAATTTTATCTCGCATTTGTTTTTTAATTTACATAAAACAGGAACAATAATCCAAGTTTTATTTATTTCAGAATCTATAAATTTATACGATTCCCTGATTTGAATTGATAAAATATTTTCTTTGCTGATTTTTGTCTCTTCCTGAATTTCTTCCAACGCTTTTTCCTGAATCGGCTTTACTTCATCAAGATAACCGGCAACCACATTCCATTTTCCCTGATAAGTCCGAACCTTATCGCTTCTTTTCAACAAAAGAATTTCGTTTTTGTATTTTATAAAAACAATTATCACTGGCGCGATGTTTGAATTTGAATAATCAATCCTGCCGTCAGAAAACTTCGGCAATTTTTCCGAAAAATTTTTGATGGTATTTAAAATTTTTTGTTCTGAATTCATAATATTAAAAATTATCTTCACCGGCAGAAGCAAAACCAAACTATTAAAAGCAATAAAATCGTTCTCAAGAGAAAAAATATTTTTAAAATAATCCGATGTTTGTCAGCCCGCAAAATTGCGTACCAGTTCATCGCGTTGACAAACAAAAAAGACCGTAAGCAGAATTTTAATATTTTCCATCTGTTAAATTTTTTGGACTGCTCTTGCCAATTATATTTTAACTGAATCGCTTCTTTGGCAAAATTAAAATTGAATAATTTTTGATAACCAAAATTCAAAATCAAATCCATTTCCATCATTCCCCAGAAATTATGCTTATATCCGATTCCTTGCTTAATTTCTTTTTCAACTTCTTCAGTTGCTTTATTAATTCCTTTGCCAATCGGTTTATCTAAGAAAAATAAAATTGACTCAACAGAATAAATTGCCGCTTTGTCAGACATTTTTAAAGCGATTTTCGGAAAAAGCAAAGCGCCTAAAACAGAGCAAAAGGAAATATGATAAGGAATTAAAAGCGCTTTTGATTTTTCCCACCAGCTTGGCTTGATGTGAATAATTTTTCTAATGTCCCGTCCATACAAAATTTTCCCTTCATATTTCATTTTTTGGAAAAGCATTGCCTGTGAAGCAACTAATTTCGCTCCCAAAATTAAATCTCTTCTTTTTATTTTTCCATTCGTCCAATCAATATCTCCCGGCCCAAAAATTTCAAAAGGCACATAAAGTTTTGTTTTTTCAATTATTTTTTTAATTTTATCTTTTTTTCCTCCAATAGAACAGGACTCTTCAAATTTTGTCCCGTGTTTTGCGTCTAATTCCCAAAATATTTTATTTGAAAATTCTTTCGCGTTTTCAACCGCTTCTATTTTTTTCATCTGGATAATCAAGTCCACATCGCTTATTCCTTTCTTCCATTCGCCTCTTGCCGCGCTTCCAAAAAGAAGAATAAAATCCAAATCATCGCTGAATTTTTCAGCCAACTTTTGGCAAAATTCTCTTAAAAAATTTTGAACTAATTGCTGGTTTTCCATAATAAATTATTTTAAATTTAAAAACACTTATATTTTTATTTTATCAAACTTATGTCCTGTTGCCAATTAAAAAAAATAAAACTATAATATAGATAATGGCAAAAATTATTACTCTAACTAATCAAAAAGGAGGCACTGGCAAAACAACCAGCGCCGTGAATTTAGCGGCTTATTTGGCAGCCAAAGGCAAGCTCGTTCTTTTGGTTGACCTTGATCCTCAGGCAAACGCCACCAGCGGAATCGGCTTCAATCCAAAAGAAGTTTCAAAAAGCTTGTATCATTTTATTTCAGAATTGGAAGATTTTCCAAAAATAATCAGGAAAACAAAAATTTTCGGATTGGAAATTCTGCCGGCTAATCAGGACTTAGCCGGATCAACGATTGAATTGATAAATCAGGAAGAGCGCGAATTCAAGTTGAAATTTGCTTTGGAAAAGCTTGCGAATAATTATGATTATATTTTGATTGACTGTCCGCCAAGTTTGGGAATTCTGACTATTAACGGATTGGTGGCTGCTCAGGAAATAATTATTCCGGTTCAATGCGAATATTACGCGCTTGAAGGATTGAGCCAGCTTTTGGAAACAATAAATTTAATCAAGGAAAATCTTGAGCCGAATTTAGAAATTATGGGTGCGCTTTTGACAATGTATGATTCCCGCAACCAGCTTTCCCATCAGGTGGCAAAAGAAATTTACCGCCATTTTCCCGGCCGGGTTTTTGACGCGGTTATTCCGAGAAATGTAAGTTTGGCAGAATCCCCGAGCCATGGGCTTTCCATTCTTGAATATGATTCTTTTTCCAAAGGTGCCAAAGCATATCGGCAATTAGCAGAGGAAGTTATTGAATTAGAGAAAAAGCATCTTAACATATGAACATTTTAACATATTAACAAAATCTTATGGCAAAAAATAGTTTGGGTAGGGGATTATCTTCTTTGATTCCCAAAAAGCCCTTGCAAAAAACAAAAACAAATTTAGAAACTTCGGAAAATGAAGAAAAAAATGGAATCGCTTTTATTAATGTTGAAAAAATTATTCCTAATCCTCATCAGCCGCGTCAGGATTTTAATCTGGAAAAAATTCAGGAACTATCCGACTCAATTAGAGAGCACGGGATTCTGGAGCCGCTGATTGTCAGTAAAAAAAATTCCCAATGGGAATTAATCGCCGGAGCGCGGCGGCTTGAAGCGGCAAAAAAAGCCGGACTCAAACAAGCGCCGGCGATTATCCGCGAAGTTAATGATGAGCAAAAATTGGAAATAGCTTTGGTGGAAAATATCCAAAGGGACTCGCTTAATCCGATTGAAGAAGCGCGCGCTTATCAAAGTTTGTCCAAGCAGTTTAATTTAACGCAGGAAAAAATCAGCCAGAAAACCGGAAAAAGTAGGACGGTTATCGCCAATACTTTGAGATTATTAAGTTTGCCTTTGGAAATTCAGAAAGGATTGATTTCTGGAAAAATCAGCGAAGGCCACGGACGAGTGATTTTATCTCTTTCTTTTCCGGAAAAACAAAGGGCGCTCTATCAAGAAATCATCAGGTCAAATCTGACTGTCCGCCAAGCCGAAGAAAAAGCCAAAAAACTTTCCGACCCGTTTTTTATAAAAAGGATTAAAAAAATTGATCCGGATATTGAAGAAAAAGAAGAAGTCCTCTCGCAGTCGTTAGGAACAAAGGCATCCATCCAAAAATTCAGCAAAGGCGGAAAGATTGTAATTAGTTTTTATTCAAGAGAAGAGTTGGAAAGTTTAATTAATAAAATTGCAAATTAAATTTATATAGTAGGGAGCGAAAATTTTCGTTCCCTGTATTTTTTATAATGAAATTAAATTTTGAATCAAAAACAATAGCCTCCGGAGCAATTATTATTGCCTGCGCGACATTAGTCAGCAAAATTTTTGGCTTAATTCGTGAAAGAATTTTCGCCGGACAATTTGGCGCCGGCGATATAATGGACATTTATCAGGTTGCTTTTCGGGCGCCTGATTTTGTTTTTAATCTTTTGGTTCTGGGCGCGATTTCCGCCGGGTTTATTCCGGTTTTTACCGGATATTTAAAAAAGAAAAAAGAAGACCAGGAAATCTGGAATTTAGTGAACAATCTTTTGAATATTATGGTAGTCGGATTAATCGCTGTCTGCGCTTTTTTGGCAATCATCACTCCTTTTTTAATTCCTTTAATCGCTCCGGGTTTTTCCCAGGAAAAAATTCAGCTTGCGATCGGAATGACCCGGATAATGTTTTTAAGCCCGATATTTTTGGGAATCAGCAGTATTTTCGGCGGCATACTAAACTCTTTCCGTAGATTTTTCATCTATTCTTTGGCGCCGATTTTTTATAATATTGGAATTATTATCGGCGTTTTATTTTTTTACCAATGGTGGGGAATTTACGGATTAGCGGCCGGAGTCGCTTTCGGAGCTTTTCTGCACTTGGCAATTCAAATTCCCGCGGCGTACCAATTAGGTTTTCGCTGGAAAAATATTTTTGATTTTTCTTCGCCGGGAATCCGCCAAATTGCCAGAATGATGGTTCCGCGAACTCTTGCTCTGGCTATTTCCCAAATTAATCTTTTGGCAATTACCATAATCGCCTCAACTTTGGCCAGCGGAAGCATCGCTGTTTTTCATTACGCCAACAATCTCCAATCGTTCCCATTGGGTATTGTCGGAATTTCTTTTTCAATCGCCGCTTTTCCGTTTTTGTCTTCCCGAGCCGCCGATAAAAAAACAAAAGAATTCGTTTTCGCGCTTTCTTCAACAATCAGGCAGATTCTTTTTTTAATTATTCCAGCAAGCGTTTTGATTTTTATTCTGCGCGCCCAGATTGTCCGTATAATTCTGGGAACTGGAAATTTTGACTGGACTGACACAAAACTGACTTTAAGCTGTTTGGGTATTTTTTCTTTTTCTCTTTTTGCTCAGGCCTTAATTCCTCTTTTTGCTCGCGCCTTTTTTGCTTATCAAGACGCGCGCACTCCGTTTTTTACCGGCATGGTAAGCGTTTCATTAAATATTATTTTAGCTTTATCTTTTGTTTCACATCTGGGCATTGTCGGTTTGGTTCTGGCGTTTTCAATTTCAAGCATTTTTAATCTGATTTTGCTTTATTTATTTTTAAGGTTAAAAATCGGATTTTTTGACGAAAAAAATATTTTTCAAATGATTCTTAAAATAATTCCTTCGTCTTTATTGGCCGGATTTTTTTCCTGGAAAACTTTATACCTAATTGAACCGTTTTTAAACACCAGAACCGGTCTGGGAATTTTAATCCAAGCGCTTGTCGCTGGATTTGCCGGCATAGGAATCTATTTTATTTGCTGCTATCTTTTAAAAGTAAAAGAAATCTTTTCTTTGAAAAATTTGATTTTAAGATCGTTTGTAAATTTTAAATAAAAAAATATGAATATTAAATTAAATTATCTATTAATTCCTCTCCTTGTTGTCTTATTGGCAGGAAATGTTTTGTTTTATTTTAAAATTGGTGAATTGGAAGAAGAAATTAAAAAAGTTGGCCAATATCAATATAAAAATCAATCATTGCCTGTTGAGAAAAACGAGAATCAAGATCAAAGCGACAATGTCATATACAAAACTTTTTCTTCCCCCAAAGCGAATTTTACTTTTGAATATCCAAGTACGTGGGCGTATGATGAAAAAGAATATGAAAGGGAAGTTAACAATACAACGATTTGGGGGTTTTATCCAAACTTGGAAGATAATTATAGAAATAGACCGCCTTATCTTGAGGTTAGTTCTCCAGCCTATGAAGTGGTGGATTTTTGCTCAGGTGGACCTGATACAGCGAAGGGAGATCCTTACGGTTTTACTATCTCTGTTTTTCCAACGAATGATCCCAAAACTTTTGTTACTTATGAACAATGCGGCGCAGACGGAGGAAACGGAGATGGTGGTTATATTTATTGGCAAAAAGGTAAATATTTTGCAAATGCCACAGATATAGGTATAGATAATATTTACAAAGTCAATATTATGATATGTCACGGTTCAGATGAATTAAAAGGAAAAAAAGTCGCCCAACGTATAGCCAAAAGCATAAAAATAAAATAGAATTATTTATTAATTAAAAAAAGCCGAGAATAAAAAAATAAATCTCGGCTTTTAATTTTGGTTATTCTTAAATTTTAATTTAAAGTTTCAAAGCTTCAACCATTTGTTTAATCAAAGCAACAGCAACCGGCGGGGCAAGCAAACTGTAAGAAGGAACTCCATTATCATCCGGAATTTCCCATGACTTTTCAATGATTTTTACTTTTTTCTCATTTTTCTCCCATTGATAAACATACTCCGGAGTAATTTCATAATCATCAACATAATTATTCGCTTCTTCAACCGAAACCGAATTTTTTAAAAGAATTTTCGGAATGCCGTAAAGCGAAAACGCCTGTTTGATTAATTTTTCATCCAAAGCCAGACGGTCTTTAATTGTTTCTATCCCCAATTCGTCGCCTTCTTTTGAAACCATCCGCGCTTCCTGACATTTTGGATTTTCACAGATGAGATAAAACTTTTTTTCATTTGCGTCATATTCAATTTTTTGCGTAGGAAATAATTTTAAATTTCTCGGCGTGTGGCATTTCGGACAAATTCGACGGTATTTAATTCTCTCGTCAATCACCGTTTCCGGAACATCAATCAAAACAAAAACATCCGGATCCTCGCGGTAATTAATTAAATCGCGGAAAAACAAAGAATATGAAATCTGGTCCATTTCTCTTGGAAATCCGTCAATAAAAAGCGCTTTCTTGCCCATTCCATCTATTTCCCTTTTTGCTAAAAATAAAATAAATTCTGTTGGCAAAAGCGTTTTAGTGTCCCGGGAAAGCAAATTTTCCATTGCTTTTTCCGGAGAAATATAACCGCGGTAATTTTTTTTAAGAAATTTTGCCAGTTCTTCTTTTTTATCCGGGTTATCTATAATTTCCTGATGAACTTTTCTAACAACATCGCCGATAGAAATATGGGTTACCCTTTTTGGGTCAATAATTTCCTGAAATAATTTTGCGTAAGTTCCTTTGCCTGAATTTTTCTTGCCAAGGAGATAAGCGATAAAAGTATTTCCGGAATTTAAGTAATCTTTCAATTTTTGGATTTCTTTTCCAGCTTTTAAATTAAAATATTCCAATCGCTCTTCTGGATTGGATAAATTAAATTTTTTTTCTTGATTATCTGATTTGGTTTTGAAAATTGGAAAATTAATGTCTTTCATAATTTTTTACTTTTCATTTTGAATTTTAAAGTCATTTTCTTTAAATATAATTTTAACATCCCCATCAATATCTGTACGATACACTTTTATTTTTTTCCTGTCAAGTTTTTCCAATACTTCTTTAGTCGGCATACCCCAACTATTTTTCCCAACGGAAATTATCGCTGTTTCCGGCGAAACTTCCTTTAGAAAATTTTCTGAAGTGGAATATTTGCTTCCGTGATGGGCAATTTTTAAAAAATCGCTTTGAAGATTAAAATTATTTTCAACTAACTTTCCTTCCGATTTTGAAGTAATATCGCCTGTTAAAAGAACAGAATTTTTTCCAACAATAAATTTAGCGACAATAGAAGCATCGTTTTTATTCTCTACATTTTCTCCAGATAAATTTTCCAAAGGGTTGAGAATCCCCAAAAAAATATTATCGCCGATAAAAATTGTTTGCCCTGTTTGAGCAATCTCCACCTGTATTTTCTTTTCTTTAATTTCTTTTTGCCATATTTGACAAACTTCTGTTGAACATTCAATTCCGGTTGTTAAAATCTTATCTACTTTGTAGCGTTTAACAACTTCTATTAATCCGCTAATATGATCTTTATCTGGATGAGTTAGAATAATCAACTCAATTTTTTTATCGTAAAACGGCAGAGTTTTACCTAATTTATCAACAACAGAATTATTTGGGCCGCCGTCAATTAAAATCTGCTGATTATTTTTTGCGTTTATTAAAATGGAATCGCCTTGCCCTATATCAAAGAAAATTATTTCCAATTTTTGGTTTTCAAGCGAAAAAACCGCTATCCAGATTAAAATAACAATTAAAAATAAAATTCCTAAAACAATATAAGCAATTTTTTTCATTTGTGAATTCATATTTTCATAATAACTGAAATTTCATTTATTCACAATTCATCCACAGGTTATTGACAGCATCTTTTATTTAAGCTATTTTAATATTAGGAATTGAATGTGTTATAATAATAATGCTTAAAGCTTTTTATATTTTTAAAATTTTAAAATAAAAAAAATGACCAATGAACAAATTTGGCAAACAGTTTTAGGAGAAGTTGAATTAACTGTTAGCAAAGCTAATTTCACAACTTGGTTTAAAAGCACTTCTATTGCTAATCAACAGAATGAAGTGATGATTATTAATGTACCGAATGGATTTACTAAAGAATGGTTGGAAAATAAATATAATAAATTTATTTTGAAGTCGCTTAAAAACATTATTCCTGAAATTAAAGAAATTAAATATATCATTGGAAAAATAACGGTAAACCAGCAGATAAGGCCGCAAATTTATTCTTTAGAAAAAGCAGAAGGAAACAAATTAGAATCTTATCCAGAAGAAATCCAAAAAAAAGATATTCCTCAAGAAAAAATGCAAATCAGTTTAAATCCGAAATACACTTTTGGATCTTTTGTCGTTGCTTCAAGCAATGAACTCGCCCAGGCAACCTGCGCCGCAATAACTAAAAAAATTGGAAAAATTTATAATCCTCTTTTTATTTATGGAGGAGTCGGCTTAGGCAAAACACATCTTTTGCAGGCAACCGGCAATGAAATTTTAAAAAATTATCCGAATAAAAAAATAAAATACACCACTTCGGAAAAATTTACAAACGAGCTTATCCAGGCAATTAAAAATCGCCGAATCGCGCATTTTAAAAATGACCACCGCAAAGTAGATGTTTTAATTATTGATGATATCCAATTTTTAGCGGGAAAAGAAAAAACGCAAGAAGAATTTTTTCATACTTTTAATACACTCCATGAAGCAAATAAACAAATTATTATTTCTTCCGACCGTCTGCCAAAAGCCATTCCTTCTTTAGAAGAACGGCTAATAAGCCGTTTTGAAGGAGGGATGATTGCTGATGTCGGCTATCCGGATTTTGAAACCAGAATGGCTATTCTTAAAAGTAAAATTAAAGAAATGGATTTTTATATTGATGATGACGCTTTAAAATATATCGCCACTCATATTCAAAAAAATGTCAGAGAATTAGAAGGAGCTTTAAATAAATTAGCCGCTACCTGCCAATTTCAGCATCAGGAACCAAATCTCAAAACAACTGAAAAAATTTTGAAAGATATTATTTCCAAAACCTTTAAAAAATCTCTTACTCCGCGGCAGATTATTAAAATTGTCGCGGAATTTTACGACATTACTGTTGAATCTTTAAAAAATAAAAGCCGTAAAAAAGAAATTGTCAGACCTCGGCAGATTTCAATGTTTTTAATGCGCAAAGAAATTAAAAGTTCTTATCCTGATATTGGAATGCATCTCGGCTCAAGGGATCATACAACCGCTATTCACGCTTTTGAAAAAATTAATAAAGAAATTGAAGATAATAAAAATCTTGAACAGGAAATTAATTTAATTAAAGAACGATTGTATGTTTAAGGTTGGGTGATATCCTGTTGATAAATTATTAACTTACAGTGGATAAATTTTAAAGTTTTTCTTAGTCAAAAATTTACTAATTTTTATTCACAGATTATTAAAAAGTTATTCACAGATTTTCCAGTTAATTATAAATTGTATTGAAAATTTTTTCTTCTTTTGTCATTCCCGCGAAGGCGGGAATCCACTATTAAAATAAACAAAATTCTTGCCTTTATAGAAATGATAATTTAATAAAAATTAAGAAATATTTTTATCCACATATCCACACTCTCTATAACTACTACTATAATTTATATAAATAAAAAATTATAGTTATAGAGGTATGAAATATAAATTATAACTTTAATAAAAAAACTATGAAACTTATTTGCACTCAGGAAAATTTAATTAAAGCTTTGAATGTTGCCGAGAAAATTGTTGGCAGAAATGTCAATCTGCCGATTTTAAATAATATTTTATTGGAAACAGACGATGGGCAGTTAAAACTTTCATCAACAAACTTAGAAATCGGCTTGAATTATTGGACAAGAGGAAAAATAGAAAAAGAAGGATCTTTAACTGTGCCGGCAAAAATTATTACCAATTTTGTGATGAACCTTCCAAAGAAAAATATAGAAATAGAAGTTAAAAATGAAACTTTAAATTTGAAATGCGAAAATTATCAGGCGAAAATTAAAGGCGTAAGCGCTCAAGAATTTCCTATAATTCCTAAAATAAAAGAAGAACCGTTAGTAATTTTACCAGCGGAAGAATTTAAAAATGCGGCGAACAGAGTAATTTCAAGCGTGGCTGTTTCAGAAACAAGGCCTGAAATTACCGGCGTTTTTATGAAAATTGAAAAAGATAATTTGACTTTAGCGGCAACTGACAGCTATCGGCTGGCTGAGAAAAAAATTAAACTGCAAAAACCCGTTCAGGAATCAATTTCAATGATTATTCCAAGAACAACAATAAATGAATTGATTTATATTATTGGTGAGAATCAAGGAGAATTAAAAATTTCCATTTCCCAGAATCAAATTTTATTTAACTTTAATAATATTAATTTAGTTTCACGCTTAATTGACGGACAATACCCAGATTATCAACAGATTATCCCCAACTCCTTTAAAATAAAGGCAATAATTAAAACAGCTGAATTAAAAAATGCGGTTAAAATCGCCGGATTTTTCACTAATGCGCAAGTAAGCGGGATTAAAATTAAATTAGATTTGCCAACAAATAAAATTAAAGTTAACGCGGAAACCGGCGAAGTCGGCGCGAGTAATTCTGAAGTGGAGGCAAAAATTGAAGGCGATTCAGTAGAAGTTATTTTTAATTACAAATATATTTTAGACGCTTTAAATAATATGCTGACTGATCAGGTTATTTTAGAAATGAATGATTCGTCCAGTCCGGTATTATTAAAACCGGAAAATGTTAAAGATTATTTATATTTAATTATGCCGATAAAAACAGAATGAAAAGTCAAAAGTTTATAAAGTCATAAAGTAGAAAGTTAATCTTCCTCCTTTTTAAAGGGGGGCTAAGGGGGATTTATGTTAACTAAATTAAGTTCTTCAATAAGTTTTCAGGTAAATAGATTAGGTTTAGGCAAGGAAATTGAAGCGGCGCGAGTTTGCGCTTTTTGGGATAAAATTATTACGGAAAAATTTGATCAAACCGCTTCGGAAAAATCAAAAGCAATCAGGTTTAAAGATAAAATTTTAACCGTGGCGGTTCTTTCTTCTGTCTGGGCGCAGGAATTTCAATACAACCAGCAGGATATTATTGAGAAAATTAATAAAAAATTTGGAAGAAATATTGTAGAAAGAATAAGGTTTGAGTGTTAATAATACGGAAGTTAAACTTCTGTAATTACAGAAGTTTAACTTCCGTATTACTTCCGTATTGTTGTTCTTTGAAAAATATTTTTTAAAGGCGAAAAAATGGGCAGTAAAATTTCCTCCTTTACTATTCAACTTTTCGCCTTGAAAAAATCATAAGGCGAAAGAGATATTGAAAAAAATTAGGAGAGTGAATGTGGAAAAAATGGTAGAAAGTAAAATTATTGTGGCTTTAGATAGAATGGCTGAGAGTGATGCTTTTGAACTCGCAGAAAAACTAAAAGGAGAGGTCTGGGGATTTAAAGCAAACGATTTATTAGACAAAATGGGACCAAGAGAATGTATTTATGCTCTTAGAAAATATGGTAAAGTAATGGCAGATCCAAAACTTTACGATATTCCTAACACGATGAAGAATAGAATCGAAGTGTATTTTGGAGGGGTGGAAGAGAAAGGCAAAATAACAATTGAAGAAATGTATCAAGCAGACATAGTGACGGTAATGGCTTGTGTCGGAATAGACGCGCTAATAGGAGTAGCGGAAACAAAATCAGGGTTTAAAGTTCCTACCGATATAGCAGTAGTAACAGTATTAACTTCTTTTGATGAAGAAGAATGTAATATTAATCTCGGAGGACCAGTAAAAGCAAAAGTTTTACAGTATGCAAGAAACACAGTGCTTGCCGGTTGTGATGCAATTGTATGTTCAGCTCAAGAACTTTTATTCTTGAAAGAACATCCAGAACTTGATGGCTTGATACGTATTACTCCGGGGATAAGGCCAAAAGGAACAAGCGCGGATGACCAGAAAAGGATAGACACACCAGGAGGAGCAGTGAAAAATGGAGCAGATCTATTAGTTATAGGTCGGGCAATAACTGAAAACGATGATCCATTAGCCGCGGTTTACGGAATCAACGCAAATATTAATAGTATAGATATGTAAAATTTTTCCTCGAGTGTTTTTTATATCCCGAGTTTGTGTGTTTTTGTAGGATGAAAATTAGGAAAGTGATAGAAAAAAATGACAATAGTAAGTCCTGATGAATTAGAGAAGAAATTAACGCCAGAAGAAGAGGAAAAATACAAGGAATTAGAAGAACAAATAAACGAAGATTTGCCGCAAGCAAGCGCTTATTCTTGTAAAGATCGGCTTTCTTGTTACAATGTAGATTTACACGAGATACCGTCGAGAAGAGTTCTGAGAAAAATTAACGAAGAAGCTAAAAAGGTAGGATGGGATAAAGTAACGCTTGAAGATTCAAGTGAAGGGGATTATCTTAAGTTCTGGCCGAAAAAAGAGTTAGAAAGTTAAATTTTTCTCTCGGGTGGTTTTTTTATCCCGAGTTTATGTTTTTTGTAAGTAAAGAAAGTGAGAAAAAAAGAAAATGAATGACAAAGCAGAAAAAGCGGCGCTGATTCTTTTAGAAACAGGAATAGTAAGTTTTGATACTGGAAAAGGTTTTAAATGGCAGTCAGGAATAATAGCTCCGATTTATTGCGACCACAGAAAACTGCTTTCTTCTCCGAAAGCAAGAAACAAAATAACAGATATTTTAGTGGGTACAATAAGACAAATTTGGCCGCAAGTAGAAATTATAGCTGGAGTTGAAACAGGAGGAATCCCTTGGGGGACTTTGATAGCTGACAGAATGGATTTGCCTTTGATATATGTCCGGAAAAAAAGAAAAGAACACGGAAAGCAAAAAAGAATAGAGGGTGAACCACTACAAGAAGAACAAAATATTGGAGTAATAGAAGATTTAGTAAGCACAGGAGAAAGTATCGATAACGCGATTACAGTTATTAAAGAAAGCGGAGCTAATGTCAAAGGATTTTCTATTTTTACCTACGAGTTAGAAGAATCTAAAAAAAGATTCAGCGAGGGAAAAATCAAAATATTTTCTTTGATTAACTTAAGCATTCTATTAGAAATAGCTGTCAGAAAGGGATTTCTAAAAGAAAATGAAGTGAGAATTATTGAGCAATGGAGAAACAATCCATGGGGATGGAAAAATAAATAGTTCTTTAAAATTTTTCCTCGGGTGGTTTTTTTATCCCGAGTTTGTGTTTTTTTGGAAATAAAAAAATAGGAGATGATAAGAAATGAAAAAAAGTATAGGAGATATAAATAAGGCAATAAAAGAAATTACTGTCATAAGAGATGGATTGATGTTAAAAGTATCAGGGTTTAAAGTATTTGGGATTTTTGATTCCCATTATATTTTCCTTACAATCCATTTGTCTCAGGACAAGGGCGAAAAGATTCAAGTAGATAGTAAAAGGGTAGCGAAAGAAATGAAAGAATGTTTAATAACTCGTCGAGCGTCTACTATTTACAAAGAATCTTCAAGTGATGAAACTAATTATTACACTCATTATAAGTTTGTATTCGATGATGACGGTGGAGCGCAACTAATAATATTGGAAGGGGAAAAGTATCCTATAAGAGAAGATCTTCAGCCAAAGCCAACAAAAACTGAATTCTATATTAATAGCGCAGAAAGTATTGCGGTAATTGCTGTTGTTGAACAATTCTTGACATTACAAGAGAAATACTATGCTAACAAAAATACAATTAGAACAAAAATAACGAAATATCTGAAAGAGCAGAAAAATGAAGACGATAAATTTATTGGTAGATTGACAAAAGAGTCAAAATTAGATTCTACAGATATTTCATTGCTTTTCAAAGAGCAAAAGGAATCTTTTCCTTTATTTTTTGGAATTATGCATAATTCCAAGTGATAAAGTTTAAAAGATAAAAAAACAGAGCTGATAAAAAATGGCAGAACTAACAGAACTTGATATTCAACTTCTTAGTAAAACAAAGGCAGAATACGAAAGAAGAATGAAAGACCACGGAAAATTTCTTAAAGTCTGTTATCTCCATAGCCAACCATAATAGAATAAAATTTTTTCGGGTTTTTGTTTTTTTGCCCGATAAAAAATTTAGGAGAAATGATAGAAATGACTGACGGAGAATTTGAGTGGATTTTTATTATAATAGCTGCGGTGCTTACAATAATTTACCTTGCGCGAGAATTTCGTACTTGGTGGAGAAAAATAAAGAGAGAAAGTAAGAATATTGCCAGCAAGAAATAGGAAAATAAAATTTAGGAGAGGTGATAAAAATGAGCGAGAAGTTTTCGGCTTTTTCAATTGTGATATTGTTAGTAGCGGCTTATTTATATGAGCGATGGAAGAAAAAGAAAAGAAGTGAGAAAAATGACTGATGGATACGAAGAAATGCTGATTACAATTATAACGATAGCAGTAATTTGTCTTGCATCTGGAGGGGGAGATATTTACGCATGGTTATGCAGTGAATATAACAAGTGGAGGAACTTAAAAAATGAAGATTAAAAACCAATGCACAATGCCGATTTTTTGAGATCTTAAAAATAAATTAAGAAATCTCAAAGGTCGGTTTTTTTTATTCAGCACTAACTTAAGTTGATGCTGGATTTATCTTATTTCTTGCTTTTATTGAGAAAATGGGATACAATGGAAATAACAAAGAAACTAAAAACTGAAAATGAAAAACTAAAAACGACCCGCTCGCAACGCTTTCGCGTAGCGAATGTGGGAGAGGCAATTAAAAATTAAAAATTTTAGATTTTAAATTGTGGTTTTTCATTTTTCATTTACATTTATGCAGCGGATACTATCCATTGAAACGCCAAAATTTATGAAAAAAAAGGTAAAACTTTCCGGCTGGGTTGATTCTCGGCGCGATCACGGAAAGATTATTTTTATTGACTTGCGGGATAGGTCGGGCTTGTGCCAAATTGTTTTTACTCCAAAGCACAAAGAGGTTTATCAAAAAGCGAACGAACTTCGTTCTGAATGGGTAATTTCAATAGTTGGAACAGTTAAAGAACGGCCGAAAGGAATGGAAAATCCAAAGATTCCTTTGGGCAAGATAGAAATTTCTGTTGAAGAATTAGAAATTTTATCTGAAGCCGAAACCCCGCCTTTTGAAATTTCTGAAGAAGAATCCGAAGAAGTGAGTTTGGAAAAAAGATTAAATTGGCGGTGGATTGATTTAAGAATGCCGGAAAAACAACTTATTTTCAAAGTTTGGACAATAATGGAGCAGGCATTTAGAAATTATTGGCTTGAAAATAAATATATTCAGATACATTCGCCGAAATTTATGAACGCGGCAAGCGAGTCCGGCGCCGAACTTTTTGAAGTTTTATATTTTGACCGCAAAGCCTATCTTGCCCAGTCCCCGCAATTTTACAAACAAATGGCAATGGCCGCCGGATTTGAAAAAATATTTGAAATCGGTCCGGTTTTTCGCGCTGAGCCGTCTTTCACTCCGAGACACGCTACCGAATATATCGGTTATGACGCGGAAATTTCTTTTATCAATTCATATCAGGATATTATTAAAGAAGAAGAAAAATTGCTCGTTGCTGTTCTTACGAAAATTAAAAATGAGTTTGGCGAGGAAATTTCAAAATTTTACAAACGGGATTTAGTTGTTCCTAAAATTCCTTTTCCTCAAATGACAATGGAAGAAGCAAAAGAAGTTTTAAAAAAAATGAATGTGCCGAGCAAAAAACCAGGCGACATCAGTCCGGAAGAAGAGAAAAAAATTTGCGAATTTATTAAAAAAGAAAAAGGACACGAATTTGTTTTTATAACCGAGTATCCGATTAATGAACGGCCGTTTTATCATATGCGGTCAGAAGAAAATCCTAAAATAACTGACGGCTTTGATCTTTTATGGAATGGAATAGAAATTACCACCGGCTCACAGAGAGAGCACCGCTATGATATTTTGATTAAGCAAGCAAAAGAAAAAGGAATAAATATAAAATCAATTCAGCATTATTTTGATTTTTTCAAATTCGGCTGTCCGCCTCACGGCGGATTAGGAATTGGTCCGGCGCGAATGATTATGAAAATTTTTAACCTTGATAATATTCGCGAAGCGACTTTTCTCCATCGAGGGGTGAAAAGATTAACACCATAATTTATAAATACTATGCCTAAAATTGATAAAAAACAAGTTGAACATATTGCTAAATTATCCAGAATTAAATTAAGCGAAGAAGAAAAAGAGAAATTTTCAGGAGAACTTTCTCAGATTTTGGATTATTTTGAAACTTTGAAAAAAGTTGACACGGAAAATGTTTCGCCGATATCCCAAGTAACCGGGATTAAAAATGTTTTACGTGAAGACGAGGAAGAAAAAATAGAAAAAAAAGCGCGTGATAAAAGGCGAGAAAAAATTTTAAAAAATGTTCCAAAAAAAGAAGGAGAATATATTAAAGTTAAATCGATTCAATAAGAGGTTTAACCTCTACAAATTCAGAGGTTAGACCTCATAATAAAATGAAAAATATAAAAAAACAAAAAGGATTTACTCTGATTGAAACTATTGTTTTAATTTTTGTTTTTTCTTTAGCAATGGGAGCGATTACTACTTTTATTTTTTACGCTTATAGAATTTCAGATTATGATTTCCAGCAGTCCCAAGCGATTAGAAACGCCCGCAATGGAATTGAAACGATGGTTGAAGAAATCAGGGAAGCCCAATCCGGAGATGACGGTTCTTATATTTTAGAAAAAGCCGATGATCAGGAATTTATTTTTTACAGCGATATTGATAAAGATAATCACACAGAAAGAGTCCGCTATTTTTTAGAAGATTCAGTTTTGAAAAAAGAGATAACTAAGCCAACTGGCTCTCCGCCTGTTTATACAGACACAGAAGATCCTATTATTCTTTCGTCTTATGTCTGCAATGACGATACTCCGATTTTTACTTATTATAACGGCGACTGGCCCGGTGATGAAGTTAATAATCCTTTGCCGACTCCGACACGGCTGATAGAAACAAAATTAATGCATGTTTATTTAAAAATAAATGTTGATCCAAGCCGAGCTCCAGTTAATTTTGAGTTAGAATCAAACGCGCAAATAAGGAATTTAAAAGATAATCTTTGAAAATTATAAATTTTTCAAAATCCAAAATGAAAAATCAAAATCAAAAATTTAAAAAAGAATCAGGTTCAATATTAGTTTTGGTCATAGTTTTTGCCGCGGTTTTTACCACAATCGGAACCGGGCTTGTTGGAATGGTTTCCACCCAGCATAAATTGTCTTCCCAAAAAGTTGCTTCAAGGCAGGCGCTTCATATTGCCGAAGCCGGAATAAATTATTATCGCTGGCATTTAGCTCATGCTCCTGATGATTTTCAGGACGGAACCGGCGGATCCGGACCTTATATTCATGACTATAAAGATCCGGAAGGAACAGTGATTGGAAAATTTTCTTTAGAAATAACCGCTCCAAGCGGATGTGAATCAGCGATAAAAATCCAATCTACCGGATGGGCGTTAAGCCATCCGCAGACAAAACGAATAATACAAGTCAGATATGCGAAACAAGCTTTGGCAAAATACGCTTTTCTAACTAACGAGGATGTTTGGTTTGGCGATGATGAAGGATTAAAAGGAGAATTTCATTCCAACGGCGGAATCAGAATGGACGGAACACAAAACTCAATAGCTCTCTCAGCAAAAGAAGATTATATCTGTCAAGGATGCCACGGCTGCTGCCCCCTTCCTTGTTCATGGAACGAAGGTTCAGGATGCTATTGTCCGATTGCCAATTGTAAAATAGATTGTCCGGATTTTGAGTGCCAAGATCCCTGCCATTGGGTGGAAGATGAAGGATGCGAATGTCCGGGAATTTGGGGAGAAGGCCATGGCGGACCAGACGGGCTTTGGCAGTTTTCAGTTCCGGTAATTGATTTTTTGAAAATCACCCAAAATTTAAAAACGCTTGAAACCGAAGCTCAAAGTTCTGGAATTTATTTAGGAAGTTCAGGATTGGGCTATCATATTTATTTTAAAAATAACGGGACTTTTGATCTTTATCAGGTAACAAAAAAAAGGTCAAAAGTTTGGGGGTATAATGGCGAAAAATGGGTTCACCAATCAAATGATATTCAAAATGAAACATTAATATTACCGCAAAATCGTCCTTTGCCTCCAAACTGCGCGCCGATTTTTGTCGCAGATGATGTTTGGGTTGACGGCGAAGTTAACGGCAGAGTTACTTTAGTGGCCGCTCGGCTTCCTGATTTTTCTCATAATAACGCAAAAATTATTATTAACGGCGATATAACTTATGCGAATTCAAATTCTGTCTTGGGGCTGATCGGGCAAAAAGATATTTTAATCCCTTTTTATTCACCTAATGATTTAGTAATAGAAGCGGCAATGCTTGCCCAAAAAGGGCATGTTTTTCGTTATTATTATCCTTCATGGGAAAATCCTACTTATTATATTCGGGAAAATATTCACACTTTTGGTTCAATTATTACCAATACTGTTTGGACATTTAGCTGGACTGACGGAATAACAACCACTTCCGGCTACAGAAATACAGATATGAATTATGATTCTTCTTTAACTTTTAATCCTCCGCCATATTTTCCAACTGCCGGCGATTATCAATTTATTTCTTGGGAAGAAGTGGAATAAATATTTTGGGTTCTTAACTCAGCTTGCCCGCCAACACTCCGCGCATAATTTATGCGCGGAGCTATTAAAAATTCAAAATGCGAAAATGTCAATCTAAATTCAAAAAGAAACATTTATATACTTTGGCTATAGTTAGCGCTTTTATTGAAAGGAATAATAAATATCTTTTAATTTATGATCCAAGATTTAGTTGTTGGAGAATTCCGGGCGGTAAAGTAAATTTTGGAGAAAAAATTGAAAATGCACTTGCAAGAGAAATAAAAGAAGAATTAGGAGTGAAAATTATTATAGATAAATTTTTAGGTTTTGGACAAGATCAAATGATTTTTAAAAAGAAATTTCAAACATCAAGAGTTATCTTTTATTTTAAGTGTAAAATAAAATCTGATGAAATAAATCCTGACCAAAAAGAAATTTCAAAATATAGATGGCTATCTTTGCCTGAAATAAAAAAACATAGAAATTTAGAAGGAGCAATGAAAGATTATTTTAAAAGATTCTGTTAAAAATTGGGTTCTTAGCTCAGTTGGTTAGAGCGCTACCTTGACATGGTAGAGGTCAGAGGTTCAAATCCTCTAGAACCCACTTTTTAAAATTCCAAAATTTTAATGACCAAAACTAATTTAAAAATTGAAAAAATAAAAGCCGGAGTTAGATTAGACAAATTTTTGGCGGAAAAGTTTCCACAGTATTCACGGCAGACAATCAAAAAAAATATTTCAGAAGGAAATATTTTAGTTAATAAAGAAAAAGTAAAGCCGAAATATATTTTAAAAGAAGACGATAAAATTTCAATTAAAATTTCTTTGCCGGAAAAAATAATTTTAAAACCTGATAGCTCTATCAAATTGAATATCGTTTATAAAAATAAAGATGTAATTGTTATTGATAAACCGGCTGGAATGCTTGTCCATCCCGTTGAAAATTCTAAAATTAATCATAAAACTTTAGTGAATGCTTTATTAGCTTATTTTCCAAAAATAAAAAATGTCGGCGAGGATAAATTTCGTCCGGGAATTGTCCATCGTTTAGATAAAGAAACTTCAGGGCTTTTAATTGTCGCCAAGAATAATCAAGCATTTAATTATTTAAAAGAGCAGTTTCAAAAAAGAAAAATTGAAAAACATTATTTAGCGTTAGTTGCAGGAAAATTAAAAAAAGAAAAAGGAGTAATTGAAAAACCAATTAGCCGTTCAAAAAAAACGCCGACAAAACAAATGATTGTTGAGAAAAATTTTACAGCGAAGAAAATAAAGGAAGCAAAAACAGAATATAATGTTGTAAAAAGATTTGACGACTATACTTTAGTTAAAGCAATTCCGAAAACCGGGCGAATGCATCAAATCAGAATTCATTTTGCCAGCATAGGGCATCCAATTATCGGCGATAAAAAATATTCTTTTAAAAGGCAAAAAAAACTTTTAAAATTAGACCGCCACTTTCTCCACGCTGCCTACTTGAAATTTATTCTGCCTTGTGGTAGAATGATAGAACTGAAATCAAAGCTTCCAAAAGAGCTGGAAATAGCCCTAAAAACACTGGAAGATAGAAAGGATTTATGATTTAAGATTTACGATTTACGAATTTTTCCTTTGTTTTATTTTTTTGTTGTTATCGGCTAACTTATTGTCATTCCCGCCCCGTATCAGAGTACGGGATAAACTCCGGCGGGAATCTCCGCCTACAGCGGATCAGCCGTAGGCTGACACTATTACAATAAATTATATTCGTAGATTCCCGTTTTCACGGGAATGACAGTTATTTGATAATTTAATAAATTTCAAGATTATGAATCAATTAGACACTTTTACTAAATCGCAAATTGAAAAAGAACCGCCGTTGGTTAAGCCAGGGTGGGTTGTTAAAGTTTACCAAAAAATAAAAGAAGAAAGCGGCAAAGGAAAGAAAAAAAGCAAGAAATCCTCAGGCGAACGAATCCAGATTTTTGAAGGAACTGTTATTGCTGTAAAAGGCGGCAAAGGATTGAGCGCGACTTTTACTGTTCGCAAAGAATCTTACGGTGTTGGCGTTGAGCGCGTTTTCCCTTTGTATTCTCCTCTGATTAAAAAAATTGAATTAGTCAAAAAAACAAAAGTCAGGCGGGCAAAACTTTATTATCTTCGCAAACTCACCGGCAAAAAACTTCGAGCAAGAGAAGTAATTGGCGGATTGAGTGGAAAAAATGGAAACAAGATTAAAAAAGAATCCGCCGACGCTTCTGCTGAAGCTATGGCGGACAAAGGAAAAAAGGAAGTGAAAGAAAAAGCAAAGAATGATGAAAAGAAAATTATTAAAGAAAAAGAGGAAAAGTAATTTTTCATTTGAAACGCCCAGGTGGTGTAATTGGTAAACACGGCGGCTTGAGGAGCCGTGCCCTTTTGGGCGTGCGGGTTCGAGTCCCGCTCTGGGCACTATTCGCTTCGCTTAAGATCAAAAATTAAAAATCAAAATGCAAAAATAATTTTTAAAACTGCCAAAGAACCTGTTAAAAACACTGGCTCGAACCATATTTTAATTTTGGGGAAAAGAAAATTTATTATGCCAACTACTATAAACAAAAAAGCGCTGATCGTTGTAGATGTCCAAAATTATTTTGTAAATGATTATACTAAAAGTATTCCTAATAAGATAGCTAATTTTATCCAAAGTAGTAAATTTGATCTTGTGCTGTTTACAAAATTTGTTAATTACAAAAATTCCAATTTTTTTAAACTTTTAAATTGGAGAAAGTGTTTGTGTCCGCCCGATACAGATATCCATCCGGTTCTTGTAAAATTTATTAATGATAATAATTTATTTAAAAAAGCAAGTTATTCTATTTTTAAGTCCGATAAATTAGTAAAAAGTTTAAAAAAGAGTAATATCAATCAAATATTCTTATGTGGTATTGATATTGATGCTTGTGTTTTATCCTCGGCTTTTGAAGGATTTGACTTAGGATATCAGGTTCATATTCTAAAAGATTTATCTTTAAGCCACTCAGGTAAAAAATTGGATAGTGCAGCATTTGAAATAATTAATAAGAATTTAGAAAAATAGTAATTTGCCGTTAGATTTATGGACGGTTAGCTCAGTTGGTAGCGCGTCTCGTTTATTCACCCTGTTAGATGTAAAAGGGCAATTAGCTCAGGGGTAGAGCGACTCGTTTACACCGAGTAGGTCGTAGGTTCAAATCCTACATTGCCCACAAATATATCTAACGGGGCAAGCCGAGAAGGCCGCGGGTTCGAATCCTACATTGCCCACTCGTAAACATTTATAAAATTATAAAATTTAAAAATAAAAAACGATTTAAAATCTAAAATTTATTCTAGGGTAGCTCAGCGGTAGAGCAGGTGCCTGTTAAGCACTTGGTCGTGGGTTCGAATCCCTCCCCTAGAGCATATTAAATAGGAAACTTTTTGTTTGGATAAGTTAGTTGCGCGCTAACCTTTTTAAAAACTTAATAAAGGAGAACAGTTTTGATAATTGATTTAATTTTTGATTAGAGATAGAAAAAAAGATATATGAATACAGTTATTGAAACAAAAAATTTAACTAAATACTATGGGAAGGATAGAGGAATTGAAAACCTCAATTTAGAAGTAAAAGAAGGGGAAATTTTTGGTTTTTTGGGTCCCAACGGCGCGGGGAAGACAACGACAATACGGCTTTTTTTGCGTCTTATAAATCCAACATCCGGAAAAGCGTTTATTTTTGGAAAGGATGTCAGCCAGCATTATGTTGATATTTTGCGCAATATTGGATATCTTTCCGGAGATTTGAATCTTTATGAAAAAATGTCTGGAAAAGAACTTTTAAATTTTTCTTCTTCGTTTTATAAAAAGAAAAACCTTTTTAAATTTAGGAAAGAGATTATAAAAAGATTAAAATGCAACCTTAACGCGCCGTTTAAAAAACTTTCCAAGGGTAATAAACAAAAGATAGGAGTTTTGTTAGCACTTTTTCACAAGCCGAAGTTATTAGTTTTAGACGAACCTACCGCAGGGCTTGATCCTTTAACTCAAAACGAACTTTATAAAATTTTGTTTGATTTGAAAAAAGAAGGAACAACTGTTTTTCTTTCATCTCATAATCTTCCTGAGGTTGAAAAAGTTTGCGACAGAATAGGAATTATAAGAGAAGGAGAGCTTGTGGATGTGGAGACGATAGAGGAATTAAGGGCTCATCGAAAGAAAATAGCAGAGGTCCATTTTGAGGAGAGTTACAAGAAAGAAGATTTTTACAACCTTGAAGGTGCAGAAATTATAGAGGCAAGAGAAAATTTCCTACACCTTTATGTCAAAAGTTCTGCTATAAATTCGTTTTTAAAACTTTTGTCTGGTTATAAAATAAAAGATATTAATTTTTCCTATCCTGATTTGGAAAAGGTCTTTTTAAAGTATTATGAGAAACCTGCCTCTGCCCGAAATGCTATCGTTGCAGGCGGGCGCAATGCTTCCAGCATAGTTGAAGCAGGCGGGGAAAAAAATCAATGAACTTTTCTTTTTTTAAAAAAACAATCAAGGATTTTAAATGGAGCATTTTTTGGTATGGGCTGAGTGTTTTTCTGTACGGAGCTTTGATGGTCAGTTTTTTTCCTACGATGCGAGATATGGGCGAAGAGTTTGAAAAGTTAATGGAATCGTATCCTCCCGCTTTCCTTCAGGCTTTTGGAGTGGAGGATATAAGCAGCTTTAGCACTATTGAAGGGTTTTTATCGGTTGAATATCTTTCTTTTATCTGGGTTATTATTGTAGGAATTTTGCTTTTTACTCTGGGTGCGTCAATCGTTTCCGGAGAAATAGACAAAGGAACTTCTGAATTTTCGTTTACACTTCCTATAAAACGGCAAAAAATAGTTTTGGAAAAATTCGCGGCGTCTTTTTTTATATCTTTGATTATAATTTTTATAACCTTAATCACTATTATAATCGGCGCTTATGTCGTCGGGGAAACTCCCCATTTTGAAGGATTCTTGGCTTTTTTTGCTGTTGCTTCGGCGCTATCTTTTTTCCTTTTGGCTTTTGCCACTTTTCTTTCTTCTTTTTCCAGCAGTAAAGGAAAAGTATATGGCATTTGCGGAGGATTTTTTGCCCTTTCGTACGCCATTCATGTCCTTGTCGGAATAAGCGACAGAGCTTTGGATTTTTATTTCCTCTCGTTTTTTAAATATTACGGCTCTCCGGGAGCTATTCTTACAAGCGGCAGCATTGACATTAGAAATATGGCAGTATTTTTAACGGCTGGCGCGATTTTTTTACTTCTCGGACTTATGATTGCTGAAGGGAGAGATTTATTATAATTTGTTTTGTAAGATTTAAGCTATACTCCTTCGCTTTTCTAATTCCGATTTTACAAATTTCTAAAATTCTATTTTTTGTCTAAAATTGAACTAAAATTTTACACACGGCTTCGGAGCATATACTTAATTAGATAAACAAGGTAGTATATAATAAAATTAGAGATGATGATTAAAGAAACATAAAAGAATATTCAAATCAAAATGACAAACGGATTCAAAACAAAAGAAATAAATTTGCCAAGCTTGGGAGAGCAGCTGAAAAAAGCCCGGGAAGAACAGGGGGTTTCTTTGGAACAAGCGAGCAAAGCGACAAAAATTCAAATAAAATATTTGGATTTTTTAGAAAACGGAGAGTATGAAAAATTACCGGCTGATATTTATGTAAAAAGTTTTTTAAAAAGTTATACATCCTTTTTAAAAATAAATTCAGAAGATGCTGAAGCGCTTTTTAAAAAGGAAAAAAATATAGGAGAGAAACTGAAAGGAATATTTTTTAAAAAGCCAAAAGCAGTTTCTGAAAATCTTTCTAACTCTTCTTGCATGAAATTCGGGACGAACTTTTATAAAAAAGGAAATAATAAAGAAGAAAAAAACAAATTTTCTTTTGATAAAATTCCCTTTTTTGCCATTACTCCTAAAGCTCTTATTTTTGGATTAAGTATTATAATTATTGCCGCAATTTCAATTTATTTTTTTTACCAATTAAGTTTTTTAACCAAACCTCCTGAACTTATTATTGAATATCCAAGCGAGGATTTGATTGTTAATGAAGAAAAAATTTTAATCAAAGGAAAAACGCAAATAAACGCTGAAGTTTCTATTAATGGCGGCGGAGTTTGGCTTGATGAAAATGGTGTTTTTAATCAGGAACTTTTTCTTCAGGAAGGAATTAATATTATAAAAATTATCGCGGTTAATAAATTCGGCAGAAAAAATGAAATAATCAGAAAAATTATTTATGAAAAATGATTTTCAAAAAATTTTCCCGGAAAGAAATCCTTGGTGCCACAAGGGACAATTCGGATATGTTTTAATTGTTGGCGGCGGCCGAGTTTATTCTGGCTCACCGATTTTTAATGCTGTTTCCGCTTTGAGATCCGGCGCTGATTTGACGATGATAATCACCAACCGCCGTGCCGCGGATATTGCGGCAAATTTCTCTCCGGACATTATCGCCCGCCCGCTTGATAGGGATTTAGACATAAAGCATACTGGAAAAATTATTTCTTTGTCAAAAAAATTTAATTCTTTAGTTATTGGCGGCGGATTGCCAAGAGACAATAAAACTTATAAAGCAATAAAGGAGTTGATAAAAAAGATTGATTTGCCGATGGTTGTTGACGCTGAAGCGATTAGAGTTGTTGCTGAAGATAAAGAAATTTTGGAGAACAAAAAAGTTATTTTAACTCCTCATACTGAAGAATTCAGAATTTTGACTAATGAGAGCGTAGAGCGAAATATTAAAAACAGAAAAGAAAAAGTTAAAAAATGGGCAAAAAAAATAGGAGCAATAATTTTGCTCAAAGGAAATGTTGATGTAATTTCTGACGGCGAAAAAGTTTTCTTAAATGAAACTGGATCTCCTTTTATGACCAAAGGCGGATTTGGAGATACTTTGGCCGGAGTTTGCGGAGCAATACTTGCCAGAAAAATTGATTTATTGGAATCCGCCAGAGCGGCTGCGTTTATTAACGGCAAAGCCGGAGAAATGGCTGCGGAAATTTATAAAGAAGGATTAATGGCAAGCGATATTTTTAAATTTATACCAAAAGCGATAGAGCAAGTTAAAAGTGTAAAGTATAAAGTTGAAAGTCATAATCCAAAGTTTTAAATTATAAATTAATTTAAAAAACTTTAAATTTTTAATTTTAACTTTGTACTTTTTAACTTTAAACTTTTAACTTCTATCATTCCACAGTTACCGATTTAGCAAGATTACGAGGTTTGTCAATATCGCAACCTAATTCAAGTCCCATATAAGCGGAGAAAAGATGCAAAGGAATAACAGATAAAATCGGCGTGAGCATTTCCAAAGTTTTTGGAATGTAAATTACATCATCGGCGATTTTTTTTATTTCTTCGTTTCCTTCAGTGGCAATAGCGATTATTTTTCCTTTTCGCGCTTTAGTTTCCTCAATCGCGTTAATCATTTTTTCGTAAACCGAATCTGAAGGAACAATGAAAAGCGAAGGAAGATTTTCGTCAATTAAAGCAATCGGTCCGTGTTTCATTTCGCCGCCGGGATAACTTTCAGCATGAATATAATAGGCGATTTCTTTTAATTTTATAGCTCCTTCTTCGGCAATTCCTAAATTATATTTTCTTCCAAGAAAGAAAAAGTTTTTAAATTTAGAATATTTTTTAGCCAAGTTTTTAATTTGTTGGTCTTGTTTTAAAATTTTCTCCGCCAAGTCCGGCAATTTTTGAAGTTCCTGCCCGATTCTTCGTCCGGTTATCAAAGACATTTCTCTTTGTCGTCCTAAATATATTGCCAAAAGCGCCAAAACAGTTAATTGTGAAATGAATGCTTTAGTTGAACCAACGGCAATTTCTGGACCGACATGATTATAAACTCCGGCTTCGGTTTCTCTGGACTGGGTTGAACCGACAACATTAGTAATTCCCAAAGTCAAAGCGCCTTTTCTTTTTGCTTCCCTAAGAGCAGCCAAAGTATCTGCTGTTTCTCCAGATTGAGAAATGGCCAATACGGCTGTTTTTTTATCAATAATCGGTTTGCGATAACGAAATTCAGAACCCATATCAACTTCAACTGGAATGCCGGCGTATTCTTCAATCATATATTCACCGACTAAACCGGCATAACGAGCCGTGCCGCAAGCAACAATAATTAATCGGTTGATTTCTTTTAATTTTTCAGTTACACTTTCCAATCCGCCTAACTTTGCCAAGCCGTCTTCGGGAATCAAACGGCCTCTAATGCTATTTTTAATTGCTTCCGGCTCTTCAAAAATTTCTTTAAGCATAAAATGAGAAAATCCGCTTTTTTGAATTTGCTTAACATCCCATTCTGTTTCTTGCGAAATTTTTTCTTTTTCAATATTATCAAAACCAACAACTTTAAATCCATCCTTTTTAATTATTGCCATTTCTTCGTCGTCAAGATAAATCACTTGTTTTGTATAGCCGATAATCGCCGAAGGATCTGAAGCGATAAAATATTCATCTTGTCCAAGTCCGATAATAAGCGGACTTCCTTTGCGGACAGCAATAATTTTATCAGGTTCGTCCCGGGCAATAATTGCCAAACCGTAAGCGCCTTCAATTTTTTCCAACGCTTGTCTTACCGCTTTTTCTAAATTCTGCCCGTTTTTTTTAAAATATTTTTCAATTAAATGCGAAATCACTTCGGTGTCGGTATCAGATTTAAATTGATGCCCTTCTTTTTCAAGCTGTTCCTTTAAAATTTTATAATTTTCAATTATTCCATTATGAGCCACCCAAATATTTTCTTCGCAATCAGAATGAGGATGAGCGTTTTTTTTGCTTGGTTCTCCATGGGTTGCCCAGCGGGTATGGGAAATTCCAATTGATCCTTTAAGCGGATCATTTTTTCTTAATTCTTTTTCTAAAAGATTTATTCTTCCGTTCACTTTGATGGAATTAATTTTATTGTTTTTATCAATCACAGCCAAGCCAGCCGAATCATAACCTCGGTATTCTAACTTTTTCAGCGATTCCAATAAAACTGGAGCCGCTTCATTTTTTCCAATATAACCGGCAATGCCACACATAAAAATTTAAAATTTAAAAATGGAGATAAAAACTTTCAAACTAAATTAAAATTAATCAAAAATATTAAGGTTTTTTAGACCAAAAATGAACAATTTGTTCGTTAAATATTTTTTTTGGATAGGGTTTTATTTTAATAATTTTAAATCCTACTTGTTCCAGAATTTTTTTCATTTCTTCATTTGTATAATAAGCATAAAAACGAGGATTTTCTCCATAAGATTGTGGATTTTTTTCAATCTTTTCGCTTATTCCAATTTTGAAATTAAAAGAAAATATTCCTGAAGATTTAAGTACTCGCATCACCTCTTTTAATACTTTAGCAAAATCTTTTTTTGATACATGATAAATACAACCATTTGCCCAAATTCCATCAAACAAATCATTAGAAAATTCAAGATTTCTCATATCCATTTGATGAAACTTACATTGTGTAAAAAGATTTTGCGCTTCTTTAAGCATACCTTCTGAAAAATCTATTCCTATCGCCGAGCATCCTTTTTGTTGAAAAAAATATGTATCTTTTCCATTGCCGCAACCTATGTCCAGAACTTTAGGTTTTGAAATTTTAATCATTAACAAAAATTTATTTAACAATTTTTTTTCAAATTCTCCAACCCACGAATCCGAAATGAGTTTATTAATTTTAGATGAATAATCTGAAGATATTTTATTGTATGTTTCTTTTGTTTGTTGAGTAATGCCGTGCATAATAAAAATGAATTTAAATTACAATATTTAAAAGTTTTCCTTTAACAAAAATAACTTTTTTAACTTTCTTTCCTTTTATCCATTTTATCACTTTTTTCCGTGATAAGGCAATTTCTTTTGCCTCCTGTTCTGAAATTTCCGCGTCAACTTCAATTTGGTCGCGGACTTTTCCGTTGATTTGAATAATTAAATTTATCTTTTCTTCTTTGATTAATTCCGGATTATACTTTGGCCAAGGTTCCTCAAAAATAGATTTAAACTGTTTTGAATTTTGCTTGCCCGTCGAAGTCCCTTCAAGAACGAAGGCGGGTTTTTTGAGTTTTTGATAAAGCTCTTCAGCAATATGTGGAGCAAAAGGCGACAAAAGTTTAATAAACAATAAACAGTGAACAGCGAACAGCGGTTTTTGCTTTTCCATTTCGTTTAACAAAATCATCAGCTGGGCAATAGCTGTATTAAATTTAAAATTATCAATATCCTCTGTAACTTTTTTAATTGTTTGATGGAGTAATCTTTCGTATTGCGTATTTTCTGTTTTTTGTTTTCTGTTCTTTGTTTCTTGAAACAGTTTCCAAACTCTTTCCAAAAATCTTCTCATTCCCACTGATCCATCTGTATTCCAAGAAATTGTCTGCTCAAAAGGACCCATAAACATTTCGTAAAGCCGCAAAGCGTCAGCGCCGAATTTTTCAACGACATCATCGGGATTAATCACATTTCCAAACGACTTGCTCATTTTTCGTCCATCTTCAGCCAAAACCATTCCGTGCGAAGTCCGTTTTTGATACGGCTCATCTTGCGGAACAACGCCGATATCAAAAAGAAATTTATGCCAAAATCTGGAATATAAAAGATGCAAAGTTGTATGCTCCATTCCACCGTTGTAAAAATCAACCGGCATCCAATATTTTATTTTTTCAAAATCAGCCAATGCTTTGTCGTTTTGCGGATCAAGATAACGGAGAAAATACCAGGAAGATCCGGCCCAATTCGGCATTGTGTCGGTTTCTCTTTTTGCCGCGCTTCCGCACTTCGGACATTTCACATTAACCCGTTTTGAAATATTTGTCAATGGCG